>NZ_JBFRUJ010000021.1:0-59945 GCF_041474575.1 Vibrio sp. 10N.222.51.C5 | reverse complement strand
CTTAAGATCCTGTCTATGATAGTGCGTTGAGAGTGGCTAGTGTGTGATATGTAGCCGGATATACTTTTCTGGAAAGCTGTATTTGAACCTTTTCTTCGTCGGTAGGTGTTTTTTCGCCTGCTTGCAAACTTTACTATCTCCAGACGTTCTCACCTTTTTGATTCTTGCATAACCTTTAGAGTGCTTCATCTCAATCATCAGATCGCAATAACCCTCGAAATCAACATTACTCTTGTTGAGCCCTTTCATGACGGTGACTTTTATCTTTTTAGCAACAGGATTAACCAATGCATCGTCGGGAAAAGCGACTGGGGATAAAAAACATAATAGTAATACTAGATATCTCATACTGCTCTCTCTTTGTTGAGGGTGAGAACAGTATGCGGAGATTTAAGAGAAATGAAGGATTAACTTAGTATGAGGATTGACCAGCTAACGCGTAACTCTCAACGATTACGCTTTCTTTGAGCCTTTAGACTTAAAACCATTATGCGGGAACACGTTACGAATACGTTGCTGTACGTTTTTAGGAACATCTTTAGTGAACTTGAGATTGTAACCAGAACGTTTTGCATACACTTTTAGCTCGCCTTTAAAGGTATTGTTATGACCAATCTCTTGAAGGTTGTGCTTAAAGCTCGGTGGAAGATGCCCTTTAACTTGTTCGATCGCCCCGTCGCTAAATTTAATTTTCAATACCGGTCGATCGACTGCTACTAACCAAAAAACTAATACCGCACCGATTAAGATTACGTACATCATAATGTCACCACTACTGTTGATGGTTATTTATCGTCAGAAAGGAGCTTGCTTAAGTCTTCTTTGAGGCTAGTCACCGTCTTGCTGGCCTGCTCACTACGAGACGCTTCGCTAACCAAATACTCGATGGCATCTGAGAGCGTACAACCTAGCTCGTTCGCACGTTGAGATAGCTTTTCCCATACACGGTAATCAAGGTCGATTGATTTCTTCTTTGTATGAACTTGTTCAGCATTGAAGTGGCGTTTTCGCTTAGCTCTGATCGCTTGTTTAAGCTTGTTATCGAGCTCAGGAGACATGTTGTTAGAGATCCACTCAAGAACACCCGTAGGCTGGTGTTCCAGCTTCAATAAGGCTTGAACAGCAACGTCAGCTTCACTTGAATCAATATGGCAAGTAATCGATTCACCTTCTTTCCACTTTTTGACCAGATAGTTCCATTTCCAACCACATTCCAAGTTTTCAAGTTGCTGATATTTCATGTCTAATCTCGAGAGTTAATCCTAGTGACAGCGTAACCCAGAATAGGTTATTTCACAATTATTGTCTTGAAAGAATAGACCAAGATCATACTTATATTAGCTTAGTGATTAGTAACTACCACATAGAGCTACAAGCGAGATCGGTTTTTCTATATACTCCCTACCTCATTATCATAATCAGAAACTTAAATGACTCAAGTAGATTGGCGACATGTTACGCCTCAGTACGACGAATATAGCGCTCAATTAGAGCAATTCCCTGACATCTCGCCTTTCCCGTTTTCAGATATTCAACATAGATTCAAAGATGCGCTAACCCGCTTTGTTCGCTTGTCTAACCTTTCGCGCGTTTTACTGGTAAATGCTCCGGACAATTCAATCTATCGTCAAATGATTGTTGAATCTCTAGTCACTGCTTTAGATGATCACACTCTGCCGGTTATCAAAACTGAGTCTTTAAATGCTGCCTCTCTATTTGACCAAGTTCAATCGAAAGACGGTAAGGTTATTGCGACAAAACCTGGCCTACTGGCTAGAGCAAACAACGGTTATCTGATCGTTTCAGCAAACCTGATCTTGGCAAACCCAGGAAGCTGGTTACTGCTTAAATCTGCGCTGCTTGGTGAAGCTGTAGAGCCTATCAGCAGTAACCCTGAACACTTGAATCAGTCGCCAACCTTACCTCTTACTTACAATATTAAGTTAATTGTAGTTGGAGACAGAGCTCAACTAGGTGACCTTGATTACCTAGACAGCGATATTCAAACCGGTTTTTGCCTATTCAGCGAAATTGAACAGGACATTAAGCTCTCAGAAGACACTCTGACTCAATATCTTGGTTACCTTAAGTGGCTTCAACAACGCTATGAATTACCAAACATCACGCAACAAGCGTTGACTGGCATTCTTACTGCCGGAGCAAGAGAAACCGAAGATCAAAGCTATATCCCACTGTGCCCTATTTGGCACAACGCGTTATTGAACGAAGCTTTGATTGAAGCCGACAATGGTGAGATTGATATTCACCATATCCAGCAAGCTCAACAGCACAAATACAACCGTGAATCTTATCTACCAGAACGCGCCCTTGATGATATTCGTGATGGCCAAGTCATTATCGAAACTGAAGGTGAACAAGTTGGTCAAGTTAATGGATTGACGGTCATCGATGTACCGGGACACCCAATATCGTATGGTGAACCTGCACGAATTTCCTGTGTTATTCACTTTGGTGATGGTGATATTGCCGATGTTGAGCGCAAAGCCGAGCTGGGTGGTAATCTTCATGCTAAAGGCATGATGATCATGCAAGCATTTGTGAGCAGCGCACTAAACCTTGAAGATCCATTACCATACGCAGCTTCCGTAGTATTTGAGCAGTCTTACTGCGAAGTAGATGGCGATAGTGCTTCTCTTGCGGAGTTGTGTTCTCTGGTTAGTGCTTTGTCTGAATACCCTATCAATCAACAAATTGCGGTTACAGGTGCAGTTGACCAATTTGGACGTGTGCAAGCTGTTGGCGGGCTAAACGAGAAAATCGAAGGCTTCTACCATGTGTGTAAGCACAACGGCTTAACAGGCGAACAAGGTGTGATCCTTCCAAGATCGAACTTAAGGCATCTTGCACTAAAGCCTGACCTTATTGAAAGCATTAAGAATGAAGAATTCCATATTTGGTCTGTGTCTAATGTAGACGAAGCAATTCCTCTCATTATGAACAAACCATTTAGAGACGATGAACAAGAAAGCGTTCTGAGTAAAATCGCGGAACGTATTGAAAACTTTGAAAGACATGAGCACCCTATTGGAATCGTTGGACGCATTAAAAACTGGTTTGTCTAGTACTGATCGGACTTGTTTAGCGTACACCTGTTCACTAATATGCACCTATCAAAAATCGGAGTAATTGATAATGCAAAACAAACGTGATTCTTACACTCGCGAAGAGCTTCTAGCATCAAGCCAAGGCGAACTATGGCCACAAGGCCCTCAACTACCAGCACCGAACATGCTAATGATGGATCGCATCACTAAGATGTCTGAAACTGAAGGTGATTACGGTAAAGGTTTAGTTCTTGCTGAGCTGGATATTACTCCTGACCTATGGTTCTTCGATTGTCACTTCCCAGGTGACCCTGTAATGCCTGGTTGTCTAGGCCTTGACGCAATGTGGCAGCTGGTTGGTTTCTACCTTGGTTGGGTTGGCGGCGAAGGTAAAGGTCGTGCTCTAGGGGTTGGCGAAGTGAAATTCACTGGTCAAATTCTGCCTACAGCGAAAAAAGTAACTTACGAGATCCACATGAAGCGTGTTGTTAACCGTCGTCTAGTTATGGGCCTTGCGGATGGTCGCGTACTTGTTGATGGTAAAGAGATCTACGTTGCTAAAGATTTGAAAGTTGGCCTTTTCCAAGATACGTCAGCATTCTAATCTAATAGTTAGATTTTTAGTAAAGCAGCCCATGGCTGCTTTATTTTCGTTCCAATAAATTTAGTTATAGTGCATTAAAGTATCCCGTATTAAGCTTGAAACAGGATAAATCCACCAGCGATACGCTTATGATAGCGAAACTATAATACTTTATAGCTCTGGGGAGCTTATCACTCGTCTGAAACTAACAAGGCTCCGGCCGTTGTAATCAACAGACAATGGAGCCCTGACCTTGAATTCTTTACGCCCTATCTACTTATAGAGACCTGATTGCTTGTCATCTTTGGCGTCACGCCATCCACCTAACCAATAAGACCTAGAATCCATTTGGCTATATGGGCAAGCTTCTTGCGACCGTCCATTTAAACCAGCCTTGTAGCCTTGAGATTGTGCTCGTTCTAGTCGATCACGCTTTTGTCTCTTCATAGTGCAGTCCTCATACGGGTGTTCCATTTACTAACATACAATGATTACAACTTTACGGAGTTTTTGTGACTCCAACTTTAAGAATCGGTCAAATTTTCACTTTTCTCAAGGCGAAAAAAAGCCCGAGTTCAGAATTGTGAACTCGGGCTCAGGAGATAAAATTATTTAAATTTTCTGCGGAACCCTAATAGACCAAGCACAGTCAAAGTTAACCAACCTAGGCTACCACCTTGGCGCTCAACTTTCTCGGTGTCGGTGCTACGAGTTACTACGCTATCAATGTCAGAGCCAGTGTCATACCTTGCTCCCTTGATTGGGATAAGCTTAACAGCTACAACCTTTTCGACTGCGTTAGATGAGGCACCACCACAGTATGAGTTGTGTGATGTTGTGTCATAAGGCTTATCATTACCGTCGACTGTACATTTGATAGCCGTTGCTGAAATCACGCCAGCATCATTGATATCCGTCGCATCAATGATTCTAAATTGGTTATTGTGACTAGACGCATCACCATCATTTGTTAAGTCATCTAACCACCATGCTTTACCACCAAAAATATCAACACGGCGTTCATCAGTTGAAGACGGGAGATCGTAAGGGTAAATAAAGCCTCTGTGTCTTCTTTCGCTGCCATCGACTTCACGCGTCGTTTCCGCATCGATCTGGCCAACAAGTTCATTGTAATTATTTACCGCTTTAGCTTCACCGCTTGAGCCACTGAAGAAGATACCGCCAGACAAATACGTTGCTGTTGGGTTTTTAGCATCCGTTACAATAAAAGGCTTATTACCGGCACTTCCATTTTCAGGAACATAACCGTTACGTTTTGAATATCCAACTGCAAACAAGTTGTCGTTAATATCGGTTGCTACTGAGTTACTGTATCTAGCATCATCGTTAGATGAACCAGACTTAACCTCTGCACCGCTAATTTGTGTAGTTGTCCACGTTGCCGTAGCGAGATCGAGTGAAGTACTCACAAAGACACTTGCATTCATATCTTGTAGATCGCCGTTTCCATCAGCAGTATTATAGCCTACACCATAAAAAAGAGAGTCCGATTCAACAATTGAACGCATACTGCCTTGGGCAAAATAATCGCCCTGTTGAGCGTTACCAGATCTAATCCAGTCGATCTCTTTCGTTATTGTGCCATCCCAAATAGCCGCCTTTGAACTAAACGTTGTATCTGACGTATCCGTTTTAGCTCCTTCCGTAGATACACTACCTACATTGTAAACTTTGTCGTTACTTGCTTTGATAGCGTGCCATGCACGAGTTTCCGAAGTGCCTGTTGGCCCATTTGGTGTAGTTGTGAACATCGCGTTATTACGAATACCACCTTCAGATTTAACCCCCAAAGGCTCAACTTCATCGGCATCGTTTATATAAAGCGAGTTAATTACCGTATTGCGGCTATCAAAGGTTTCGCCACCTTCAACAAAGGCTTTCGCATTGACATGAGTAAGGTCGTTTCTTTCCTTATTCCAAGTATCATTCCAACGATTTTGAGCCCAGCTTTCACATGTAGAATATCTCAGCTCTCGATAACAATAGTTTTCGAAATCATCACGCTCTTGAATGTACTGAAATGGTGCATCCATTGCGAATGGTACTTCTTCACGATAACTTACCGCTTCAAGCGTATCGCGAGTCTCACCAGCAAGTTTAAATGCACTATCGGTACAGTTGGTTGCAGCTGAATCGAAGCAACCTAACGCAAGCTCATTCGTTCCGTCTGTCGCAACACCAGGTTGAATCGCCACACCATAGATTTCAGAGGCACCTGTAATTGAAGGAGTGACTTCAACGACCTTGTAAAGCGCAGCATTGGCATTAGTTGCAGCTAAAACTAATGCTGCAACTGTAGTTAATTTAAATTTAGTACAAGTCATTATTACTTCTTAACTTTCCTGTTGTAGTGCCTCGAGCTCTTCCCAGCGCTCAAAAGCAACTTCAAGCTCCTGCTCTGCTGCAGATAGCTTATCTAATACTGGTTGTGTCTGCTCTACAGATTTTGAAAAGAAGCTTGGATCGTTGACTTCTTCCTGAAGAGTTTCAATTTGAGTTTCCAATTCTTCCAAACGCATTGGTAGCGCTTCTAGTTCTCGTTGTAGCTTATACGATAACTTCTTAGGTTTAGCCTTAACTGGCGCAGTTTTGGGAGTTTCCTCAACTACTTTCTCAGGCTTTGATGGCTTTTCAACCTGTCGGTACTCTAATGCTTGTTTTCTTTGCTGCTGAGCATCGTGGTAACCACCAACAAATTCTTCAATAACACCATTACCTTCAAAGATCCAACTTGTCATAACCGTGTTATCAACAAACTGACGATCGTGGCTCACTAAAAGAAGCGTACCCTGATAGTTGGCAAGCAAATCTTCTAAAAGTTCCAAAGTTTCGATATCTAGATCGTTGGTTGGCTCATCGAGAATCAATAAGTTGTTCGACTTAAGGAAGATACGAGCTAGTAACAGACGGTTTTTCTCACCACCAGATAGTGCTTTAACAGGAGTACGAGCACGTTTTGGAGAGAATAAGAAATCTTGTAAGTAGCTTAGTGCATGACGCTCACGGCCACCTACAGTGACTTCTTGCTTACCATCCGCTAAGTTATCGATTACAGACTTCTCAGGATCTAGAATTTCGCGGTATTGGTCAAAGTAAGCGACTTCAAGCTTAGTACCACAATGCAAACGACCTGAATCAGGCTTAAGCTGGTCAAGAAGCAGCTTAAGTACCGTACTCTTACCACAACCGTTAGGACCAATCAGAGCGATACGATCGCCACGCATGATGTTGAAGCTGAAGTCCTTAACAATTTCTTTGCCTTCAAAGCCAAAGTTAAGATTCTCAGCTTCAAATACAATCTTGCCTGAACGCTGGCCATCGTCGATTTGGATAATCGCTTTGCCCTGCACTTCACGACGGTTCAAACGTTCTTCACGTAGCTTCTTAAGCGCACGAACACGGCCTTCGTTACGAGTACGACGAGCTTTGATGCCCTGACGAATCCAAACTTCCTCTTGAGCAAGCTTCTTATCAAATTCAGCGTTTTGCATTTCTTCTACACGAAGCGCTTCTTCTTTCTCAACAAGATAGTTTTCGTAATCACCCGGGAAAGAGCTCAATTTACCGCGATCAAGATCGACAATACGTGTTGCCATCGATTTAATGAACGCACGGTCATGCGAGATAAAGATGATTGAACCGCGGAAGTCTTTCAGGAAACCCTCTAACCATTCAATGGTCGCAACATCTAAGTGGTTAGTCGGTTCGTCAAGTAGAAGCACGTCAGGGTCACATACAAGCGCACGAGCAAGTGCTGCTTTACGTTGCCAACCACCAGACAAATCCGTCAGTTTGGTTTCTGCAGTTAGCTTAAGCGCCGCCAATACGTTGCTTACGCGATCTTCAAAGCGCCATGCATTCGCATGATCCAATTGCTCTTGAACACGAGTAAGACGATTTAGGTTCTTTTCACTAGGGTCAGTACCGATGAGATCCAGAAGATCATGATAGATCTTCAGCTGTTCACCGATTTCAGCTAGGCCACCAGCAACGTAATCATAAACGGTACCTTGCTCATTGCGCGGTGGATCTTGCTCAAGGCGCGACACAACCACATCTTGTGTGATTTGCATCTTGCCGTCGTCCATGATGATGTTCCCAGACAGGATTTTCATCAACGTAGACTTACCAGCGCCATTGCGCCCTACTAAACACACACGTTCGTTTTCTTGCAGTGCGAAGTCCGCACGATCTAATAACGGGTGATCGCCAAACGCTAATTGCCCATTATGAATTGTAAGTAATGCCATTCTTCTTTAACCAATCATTAAGTTCTAACAAGCCAAATGGCCAGTTAAGCTCTGAGCTTTGAGAAAGGTCAGAGCTTTCAAATTTGAGCACCGGAATAGTGACCCCGTAACGGGAAAAGAGCTCATCATCAAATGCAATGTCAACAACGTTGACGTGATGGCTAATGTTTAACTGTTCCGTGAGTTGGAATGCCATCTCACATAGATGGCACCCTTCTGTACTGTAGAGAGTCAGCACTCTATATCCTTATACGATCTCTTAACTACTTATGTGTAATCAACCAGCAGTTATGAATGTGCTTATTGCGAGAGAAGTCCAATGGAAGTGTCTTCGCTGAGATATTCTGAGCCTTAAGACCTAACTCATCTAGAGCTTCCAAGTCCATTTTGAAGTGACGCTTGTTGTTAGAGAACACAATCGTGCCTTCTTCACGAAGAAGACGTTTAAGGTTTTCCATCAGCTGAATGTGATCACGTTGAACATCGAAAGATTGATCCATACGCTTTGAGTTAGAGAACGTAGGTGGATCGATAAAGATCAGATCATAAGAACCCTGCTCTTTAGCTAGCCATTGTAGACAGTCAGCTTGAACAAACTGATGTTGACGACCAACACGACCGTTAAGCTCCATGTTCTCTTTCGCCCACTCTAGGTAGGTATTAGACATATCAACAGTAGTTGTAGAACGAGCACCACCCACAGCAGCATGAACAGATGCACTTCCTGTATAAGCAAACAAGTTTAGGAAATCCTTACCTGCGGCCATCTCACCGATACGACGACGAGTGATCTTATGATCTAGGAACAACCCGGTATCTAGGTAATCATGAAGATTAACAATCAGCTTAACGCCATACTCGTTCACTTCTAAGTTCGATGAGTCTTGAGCCAATTTCTGGTATTGAGAACGGCCTTTCTGTTTCTGACGAACTTTAAGCACAACGTTGTTTGCTTCTACGCCTGTTACTTGAATAGAAGCACGGATGATATCGGTTAAGCGACGTTTTGCCTTCTCTTCCGGTACATCTTTAGGCGCTGCGTATTCTTGAATCACAAGATGACCTGGGTATACATCAATCGCTACATTGTATTCTGGTAAGTCCGCATCGTAGATACGGTAACAATCTAATTGCTCTTTCTTAGCCCACTTGCCAATTTTACCGATGTTCTTTTTAAGACGGTTTGCGAAGTCAGGAGCAATTAACTGTTCTTGCTCGCCCGTTGGACGTTCTGACATCGGACGATCTGAAATTGAGTAGTTCTTTTGGTGACACGGTAACGCACCGTTATTCAATTTGAACTGTTTGTCTGCACGCATGCGTAAGCAGCTTAGTAGCTCGTCTGAGCTAGAGAAGATAGATGCGTTACAGCCACCAAATTCAGCTTTGAGCTGTGCACCGAATGCTGTGTAAAGTGCAATAAGACCCGGCTCGGTACCAAGACGTTCACCGTAAGGCGGGTTAGAAACAATCACACCATCAGTAAACTCTGTAGGACGCTTAAGCTTTGCAGCATCGCCTACTTCGAATTCAATCAACTCTTCAACACCGGCACGACGAGCATTGTCACGCGCAGTTTTGATCATACGTTCATCATTGTCGTAGCCATAGAACTTACATTCCACTTTCTTAACACCACGACGACCTTGAACGTTCGCTTCAGCTTTCACTTCAGCCCATAGCTCTGGTTCGAAATCTTCTAGTGATTCAAAACACCACTTCTGACGTTTAACACCTGGAGCCATGTTTGCAGCCATCATCGCCGCTTCAATCACTAACGTACCTGAACCACACATTGGATCTAGGAAAGGCTTAGTTGCGTCCCAACCACTACGAAGAAGAATCGCGGCAGCAAGAGTTTCACGTAGTGGTGCTCGACCTGATTCAGGACGGTAACCACGTTGGTGAAGACCGCTACCTACCATATCAACACCAAGAATCGCTTTATCACGGTGTAAACGAACGTGGATACGAATGTCTGGGTTCTCTTTGCTAATAGAAGGACGAGGTAAAGACTTCTTCTCAAAGCAATCAACAACGGCATCTTTTACTTTCATCGCACCGTATTGGCTATTACGGATTTCGTTGTTCGTACCATTGAAGTCAACAACAAAACGCTTAGAGCTATGGAATTGATTTACCCAGTTAACCGCAGTGGTTGATAGGTACAAATCCATGTCGTCCATACAAGTGAATTCAGAAAGGACACGTACAAATCGAGAAGCCAAACGGCTCCACAAACAACAACGATAAATTTGCTCATTGGTCGCTTTGAATTTAACACCTGCTTGAACAGGTTTTGCGTTTGTAATCCCTAGTTGGGTTAGTTCTTCAACTAATAAATTCTCAAGGCCGTTTGAGGTAACCGCTAGATATTGATTCATAGTGTTCTTTTATTGATAAAAATGAGTTCGATTATACCTGAATTTGTAACTAGAGCATCACACTAAACACGTCTTTTCATTGAATCTTTCGACTAACTGGCTAGCAAATGCACAGTCTTGAAGCGATCGCTCACCCACATCCCCTTAGAACATAAGACCTATCAAACCAACTTCATTTCTGACCACTTATTAACCAAAGTAGCAATGTGAATTTATATTCACCTCAAAACTGGTATATACCAAATGAGATTTATGGATGAAATTTAACTACAAAAGACCAAAAACAGGGAATAAAGACGGTAGATTTACTCTTCTGGCGATGAAAACGGGCAGAAATTAAGGTGAAAAAATAGTCGTAAGTTCACTATTTAAATGGTTAAGCCGTGATGTATTTATCAGGATGAGGTTTTTTAGGCACAAAAAAATCGGCTAATGAGCCGATTCTGAGGAAGGTTTATACGTTTGTGTGCTGCGATGCGTGGTTGAAATGATGTGCTAGATTAGAGGTTAACCTACCATCGCTATGTGTGTCTGATGAAGGATAGCGTTCGCGTCTACCATTCTATCGTGCATCACCTTGATTGAGTCTCCAAATCGCAGTCCTTTTGAAGGCGTTAACAGGAACTCTTCTAGGTCAACAAATGCACATAGGCTCGCACACTCTCCCACTTCTAATACAATGAAATACCCTAAGCTATGCTCGTTATTCATTTGTACAATATCCCCTTCTTGAGGATATTCATGGCCAGTACCTTGTGAGTCGAAGAACCAACTCTTAGGCTGTACAGGCTTATGGAAACGCTTTGCTGCCACACAATAGAGTGCTAATTCAGCTTGACGAGGCTCAGACAGTTCTAAGCCAGAAATTTGTTCTTTGAAGGTTTGGTATGAAGATGCGTCATCAACGGTGAATTCATTATCTCGAAACGCGCAGTCCACCAGCTTATTGCGGACCAGATTCGTTTTGAAAATCATATCCTCTCCGAGGTTTAGCATTAATGAACATTGCTGCTCATCGTAATACCAACTCCATGTATCGCTAGGTTTAAGCATCATTTCGTCTCACACTGTTGAACCATTCCATTAGGTAAAACGCAAAATTACCTTCAATTACAGTAATTTTACTGAGCAATAGGCAAAAAAAAAGAGGAAATGAATTCCTCTTTCTTGTCGCTTTTCTCTACAACTCAGTGAGTTACAGTGTCTCTTTTATTAAGACGATGCCAGATTGTCGCTTTTCAGAAATAAAAGCGTCTTGCCGTTTAAAGATTTTTAACGATGTCACCTACAAGGCCTGGACCTTTGTAAATGAAACCAGAGTAAACTTGTACAAGCTTAGCGCCTGCCATCATTTTCTCTTTTGCAGCAACATACGAGTCAACACCACCTACTCCAATGATCGGCAGTTTGTCACCCAGCTCTTCGTGAAGTTTACGAACTACTTCAGTACTACGAGATTGAACAGGACGTCCACTTAGGCCACCCGCTTCATCGCAATGTTTCATACCTTCAACGATTGAACGATCCAATGTTGTATTTGTTGCGATCACACCATCGATCTTATTTTTGATCAATGATTCACAAATTTGGCGAATTTCGTCGTCGCTTAGATCCGGAGCAATCTTAAGAGCAAGAGGAACATATTTACCATGCTTCTCTTCCAGTTCAGATTGTTTCGTTTTAAGTTCAGACAATAGATCGTCTAGAGCTTCGCCGTATTGTAGAGAACGAAGTCCTGGAGTGTTTGGTGAAGAGATGTTCACAGCAATGTAACCAGCGTATTGATATACCTTCTCCATACAGATCAAGTAATCTTCAGCGCCCTTTTCAATTGGTGTGTCTTTATTCTTACCAATGTTAATGCCTAAGATGCCATCGTAGTTCGACTTCTTAACATTCTCAACAAGGTTGTCGACGCCTAGGTTGTTAAAACCCATGCGGTTGATGATACCTTCAGCTTCAACAAGACGGAATAAACGAGGTTTGTCGTTACCCGCTTGCGGACGTGGAGTCACTGTTCCTACTTCTACGAAACCAAAACCCATTGCGCCAAATGCATCAATACATTCGCCGTTTTTATCTAGGCCAGCAGCAAGGCCAACTGGGTTTTTAAAAGTAAGACCCATGCACTCTACAGGTCGGTGAGGTAATTGTTGGCGATACAAAAGATCAATAGGTGTGCCTGTGAAGCGCTTGAAATTTTGAATTGCAAGATCATGTGCCTTTTCGGCATCAAGTTGGAAAAAGCCAGTTCTGGCTAGACGGTAAAGCATTGTGCCTCCGATAGAAAAAAGCCCCGTGTAAACGGGGCGCTATTATTTACTTATTTACCCAACTATTCAATCTATTACTGTCTGTAAGGGTAAGATAATCAAGTTTGCTAACGAATGAGGTTCATTATTAAGCAAACGTTATCGTTTCTTCAAGTTATTAAGCCATTTCTAATCTCAACCTTAGTACAGCCATCAGGTCACTTAACAACAAACAACGTTTGCGTCGAAGTTTGTTCTTCAAAAGTCGTTAGGCCTATTGTTTCCACTTTACCGAAACGAAAAAGGCAGACCTTTTGGCCTGCCCTTATACTTTTTCGTCTTATCTAGTAACTAGTCTTTTGACATGCAGTTTAGATTCAACAGCATCAATTCACGCAATGCTACTGAGAACTTAGCAAACTCATGAACAGAACCTACTTTGAATTCGTTTAGGATGCTTTCCCAACGATGTAGAGAAACAGAGTTACTTTCCATCCAGTCATCAAGCGCTTTAATCACATCGATATCTGAAGCACAACCACAGTTAAGTACTTGACCAGTTAACTGGCGTTGCTGCCAATCCAGATCTTCTCTGAATGCTGCACGCGCCAGTGCTTGCCAGTTGTTGTCTATAGCTTGGCCATTGATTTGCTTCAAGAACCAGTGCAGTGACAAACGGTCGCCTAGGTTGAAGTAAAGCTTAGACGCTTGCTGTACTGTTTTACCTGTTTCACGAGCCACTGTAGATATATCCAGTGCTGAGTACAGGCTAGACAAACGAGCCACTGAATTAGCCAGCTCAGCGTTTACACCTTGGTCAATCCATACTTGAGCCATTGCTTGATGCTCTTCTACTTCTGAAGCCACTAGGTTTTCATCCAGCTTCTCAGTAATTGCGACGACATCACCTTGGTAAAGCTCAATCAATGCATTCACTGACTGTTTACCGGTACGGTTTCTTAGCAACCAGCGTGCTAGACGACGAAGCGTACGACGTACATGGTAAAGCAATTCGTATTGAGCTTCAGAACTTGAGATGTTGTCCAGTTCACGGATGCTCTTCAATACCTTACCCAGGCCGTAGATTTCACGTGATGCCGCGTAAGCATTCGCAATATCAACAATGTTCGCGCCCGTCTCTTCTTGCAAGCGAGTCACGAAGTTACAGCCCATCTCGTTAACCATTTGGTTAGCAAGCGCAGTCGCAATGATCTCTGCACGAAGTGGATGGTTATCCATGTGCTGAGAGTAGTTACGGCGTAACTCTGTTGGGAAGTATTGCATCAGTTGTTGAGCATGGAACTCATCATTCGCAATGTCATCACTCACAAGATCTTCTTTTAGAACCATTTTACCGTAAGCGATCAATACTGATAGCTCTGGTCTTGTTAGTGCTTGGCCCTGCTTCTCACGTTCTAGCAGCGTTTCGTCATCTGGGATGTATTCCAAACCACGGTCTAAGTACCCGGCTTTTTCCATTGTGTGGATAAAGCGGATTTGCTCTTTCACTAAGCCTACACCTTGATGCTCAGTAACAGAGATAGACTCAGCTTGGCAGTAAGCGTCGTCTAGTACGATTTCACCTACTTCATCTTCCATAGATTCAAGAACTTGGTTACGTTGCTTAACGGTAAGATCACCATTAGACACCAAGCCATTCAAGAAGATCTTAATGTTAACTTCGTTATCCGAGCAATCTACACCACCAACGTTATCGACAAAGTCAGTATTAACTCGACCGCCCGTTAGAGCGTATTCAATACGACCCAATTGAGTCATACCCAAGTTACCGCCTTCACCAACAACCTTAGCTTTCAGGTCACGGCCATCGATACGTAGCACGTCATTTGCACGGTCACCCACATCGGTATGAGTCTCACTAGAAGACTTAACGTAAGTACCAATACCGCCGTTCCAAAGTAGATCAACTTTCATAGACAAGATCGCTTTGATCAAGTCGTTTGGTGCCATTGATGCTTTCTTGGTACCCAGCATTTTCTGAATTTCAGGTGTCAAAGAGATAGACTTCGCTCGGCGAGAGAAGATGCCACCACCTTGAGAAATCAGGTCTTTATTGTAATCTTCCCAACTTGAACGAGGCAGATTAAACAGACGGTCACGCTCTACCCAGCTTGATGCTGATTCTGGGTTCGGGTCAATGAAGATGTGCATGTGGTTAAACGCAGCTTGCAAGCGAATGTGCTTAGATAGCAGCATACCGTTACCAAATACGTCACCCGCCATATCACCCACACCAATGGCAGTGAAGTCTGTGCTTTGACAGTTAATACCCATTTCGCGGAAGTGACGTTTAACCGATTCCCAGCCACCTTTCGCCGTGATACCCATGGCTTTGTGGTCGTAACCGTTAGAGCCACCCGATGCAAACGCATCACCTAGCCAGAAGTTGTACTCTTCAGCTACTGAGTTCGCTAGATCTGAGAATGTCGCGGTGCCTTTATCGGCTGCAACAACCAAGTATGGGTCATCTTCATCGTGACGAACAACGCTCTTAGGTGGGATAACCTCACCTTCAATGATGTTGTCTGAAACGTCTAGCAATGCACGGATGAAGCGCTTGTAACAACGTTGACCTTCAGCAAAAATCTCGTCTCGGCCAGACATCATGTGTTGACGCTTACAAACGAAACCACCTTTAGCACCAACCGGTACGATAACCGTGTTCTTAACTTGTTGCGCTTTAACTAGGCCTAGAATCTCAGTACGGAAGTCCTCTTGACGGTCTGACCAACGTAAACCACCGCGTGCTACTTTACCGCCACGTAAATGCACACCTTCAATGTCTGGTGCGTAAACGAAGATCTCAAACGCAGGAACCGGCGCAGGGATATCTGGAATCTCGCTTGGTCTCATTTTCAGAGCCAACCAAGGTTTAGACTGCTTATTCTCGTCTACTTGGTAGTAGTTAGTACGAAGCGTTGCAGTGATCATTTCCATGTAGCGACGAATGATACGATCATCATCCAAGCTTTCTACATGATCCAACTGTTCAGTGATCTTCTTAATAAGATCTTGTTGGCCTTTTACGCTGCCCTTCAGTTTCGGGTCAAAACGCTTGCCGAATAGGCTCACTAGCCCTTTCGCTAATTCTGGGTAATGAGACAATGTGTCTTCAATGTATTGTTGGCTGAATGGGAAACCAACTTGACGCATGTAACGAGCATAAGCACGTAAGATTGAGATTTCACGGCCAGAAAGACCAGCGCCAAGTACTAAGCGGTTGAAACCATCGCTGTCTAACTCACCCGCCCAGATTGCCGCAAAGGCTTGTTGGAAAAGATCGCGAGCTTCACGAAGATCAATGGTCTTATCGCTCTTGTGCAGCATAGAGAAATCAAGGATCCAATAGGTCACACCGTTGGTTTTACGCACTTCATATGGAGATTCACCGATAACGCGTAGGCCAAAGTTTTCAAGCATTGGCATAACATCAGAAAGGTGAATTGGCTCATCGCTGTGGTAGAACAACTTCAAACGAACGGCTTTTGAATCTGCCGCTTCTTCTTGAGGACGGTAGAAAAGCATACCCAGTTTGTTGTCTTCACTTAGCGCTTCTAAACGTTCAATGTCGGCAACAGCAGAACCTGGCATCATGTCTTCTTTGTACGAACGTGGGAATGCACGCATGTACTCTTTCGACAATGGAAGACCTTTGCTTTCACCGAAGTTTGCAATGATAGATTCAGACAGACGGTCATCCCACGTAGACGATACTTCCATTAAATTTTGCTCAATTGTTTTCACGTCCACATCCATGTTGTTGTTATCAACACGAACAATATAGTGCGTTCTTGCTAGCGGGCTTTCAGAGAAGTACGTTGTAAATTCAACCTCTTCTTCACAACCAAAGTACTGTTTCAAGATGCGCTGTGTTTGGCGACGAAGCTCAGTGTTGTAACGATCTTTTGTTACGTAAACCATGCAGCTAAAGAAACGACCAAACGGGTCTTTGCGAACAAACAAACGCAGGAGATCGCGATCTTGCATTTGTACTACGCCCGTACCGACTTCTAGTAGCTCTTCTTCTCGAGCTTGCAGCAGTTCATCACGTGGGTAGTTTTCAAGAATGTTGTGCAGCGCTTTGTAAGAGTATGAACCTTCACGGTAACCACTCGCATCCAAAATACGTTCTACTTTCTCGCGAACAAGAGGAATCGTTTCAACGGTTTGGTTATAAACGGCAGATGTGTAAAGACCAGTAAAGCGGTGCTCACCAATGACCTTACCGTTCTTATCGAACTTCTTAATACCAATGTAATCGTTGTAAGCTGGGCGGTGAATGCGTGAAGCCGTGTTGCCCTTGGTTACGATAAGCACATAAGGCTTTTTCGCTTCAAGACGTGCCGAATCAGAAAACTCAGATAGCTTAACGTTACGTACACGATCTGAGTTCGCAAACAAACCAAGACCTTGCTCCTTGGTCGGTTGCAGTTCAGTGTCGCCGTTAACTGAAACTAGGTCATATTCCTTATAACCCATGAATGTAAAGTTGTGTTCACCTAACCAACGAAGAAACGCCAACGTTTCATCAAAACGTTGGCCATCTACAGGAATGCTCTCTTTCTGCTTTTCTACTTGATTGGTTACTTCTTCAAGTCGTTCTACCATCTTCAACCAATCGTTCACAACTAAGCTAGTATCGGTAAAGATATCCAGTAGCTCCGTTTTAAGAGCTGTCATTTCAGCTTTACTGCTAAGACGGTCAACCTCAATATGGAAAAGCGATTGGAATGCACCTTCGTTATTGCTTACACCGACAACACTGCCCTTATCTGAGCGAGAGATTTGTGTTGGGTTATGAAGCATAAGGTGAGAAGAAAGGTCTAGGCGAGTCAATGCCATTTTTACGGAATCAACAAGGAATGGACTGTCTGGAACGACTATCTCAACGATAGTATGAGTAGACTGCCAACCTTGACGACTTACCGTCGGGTTGAATACGCGTACAGAGATTTCGTCGGCTTTCTTTTCATTGATGTGATGCCATAAGCTAACTACAGCACCATATAAATCGGATTCGTTTCTCTGAGTTAGATCGTCGTGAGAAACGTTACTAAACAAGTGTTGAGCAAGTTGAGTTACGAGAGGTCGATGAGCAAGGTCAAGTTTGTCTTGAATCAGCTTGTAAACTTTTTCAAGTAAAACTGGAACCACAGTTTCACGTGCGGTCATAGTCACACTCCACAATTAGAATTATATTTTATTATTAGGGGGATCACTTAATCTGGTGTTTGAAACGTGCCGTTGAGCGCTTTTCTACTAACGAGTTAAGCAAAGGTAATGCATTCATTTATTGTAAAAGCATTATTGAGAAATAGTTAATTGTTTTGGAGGTGGTAAGAGGTGAAATGTTTGATTATGTGATTAAGATTCCTTTTAACTCACTAGGCATGCCAAGGTTTACAGAGCTTCTAACTTAATAAACTTATTTTTTTGGTCAGTTGTCAGCCTAAACTGCCCTCTAACCCCTATTTGTGTAAGAAATGGTCTGAATCGAGTTGCAGGTAACTGTAAGCGTAAACCTGTTGTTGTTATCACTTGAACTTTACTTGCCGTACCAGAATAGCTGGCCAAAAACTGCTGATATGAGATGTTAAGTTGGAAAATATAGCGACTCATACGATACCTGTATAAATATACAGTGCCAGTGTTTTTTGGCACTTTTAGATGTCTGACGGTGAAACTGAACTTGAAGCTGCTCTAGCTTATCGAAAATTCGATGAACCAGAAACAAAAAATCAGTGGCAGATATTCTCTACCACTGATGACCTTTCGTTGTAGCAAACAGTTACCTGAATGCGCGCTGACTTAAGCCTCTAGTGCTTTCGTCACTTTCTCAAACAAGTCTTTTGCTAGGTTGTCCATGTTCTTTAACGTCTCTAGTTCTTTTTTGATCAGAGCTTGGCGTTCATCATCGTACTTACGGAACTTAAGTAGCGGGTCAATCAGACGTGAAGCCACTTGCGGGTTGCTGCTGTTCAGTTCACGTAAGATCTCGCCTGCAAATGCATAGCCTTGACCAGACTTGTCGTGGAATTGAACCGGGTTCATGTTTAAGAATGAACCGACCAAGTTACGGGTACGGTTCGGGTTCTTCAAACTGAACGCCTGGTGCGACATCGACGCTTTGATCACTTCAAGTGCGTTTGAACTTGGGTTTGTACCTTGCAATGCAAACCACTTATCCATAACAAGACCATCGTGTTTCCACTTGTCACTGTAATCCACCATCAAGGTTTCACGACATGGTAGTTGTGCACTGTTTGCCGCGCCCATTGCTGCCATCGTATCTGTCATGTTATTCGCTTGTTGATACATCGCAACAACCAAGTCATTACCCTGCCCAGTATGAGCTAAGTAACTTAAGCAAACTTTACGTAGAGTACGCTTACCAATCGAATCGTGATCGATCGTGTATTCTGTTAGTGCGTGGCTGTGATAAACCGCCGCTAACTCGTCTTCAAGTTCTGCAGCTAATGTAACTTTCATCGAGTTAAGAACCGATGCGACCGCATCAATATCAACACGCTCATACCAACCTGATACTTCATTGTGGCTTGGTAGAGAGAGCATTTCTGCAATAAACGCAGGCTCTAGTGAATCACTCAGCAGTACGCCACGGAATGCATCAACAACAGAATCAGAAAGCTCAAACGCTTGACCCTGTTGAACCTTCTCAACGTTACTGCGGATGTACTTCGCTAATAGCATTTGACCCGCATCCCAACGAGAGAACTCATTGCGTGCATTTACCATTAGGAAGATCAGTTCTTCATCTGAATAGTTGTACTCCAGTTTCACTGGCGCAGAAAATTCACGAAGTAATGATGGGATCGGTTGCTCAGAAACGTTTTCAAACACGAACGTTTGCTCTGCTTCTTTCACATCTAATACATTATGAACTGGCTTACCGTTACATTGTAACTCAACAACTTCACCCGCAGCTGTGTACAGCTCGATATCAAGAGGAATATGCAGAGCCTGCTTTTCCGTTTGCTCATGAGTTGGCGCTGTTACTTGGCGAGTTGTTAACGTGTACTGTTTCTTCTCTGCGTCGTACTTACTTTCAACAGACAGCGTCGGCGTACCAGATTGGCTGTACCATAAACGGAACTGAGATAGGTCGATGCCCGACGCATCTTCCATTGCCGCGACGAAGTCTTCACATGTTGCAGCCGTACCATCGTGACGTTCGAAGTAAAGCGTCATGCCTTTTTGGAAACCGTCTTCACCCAACAATGTGTGGATCATTCGGATCACTTCACTGCCCTTTTCGTACACAGTCAAAGTATAGAAGTTATTCATTTCTATCACTTTTTCTGGACGAATTGGGTGAGACATCGGACTTGCGTCTTCAGCGAATTGTGGCCCGCGAATAATACGAACATTGTTGATTCGGTTTACTGCGCGAGAGCCAAGATCAGATGAGAACTCTTGATCGCGGAATACGGTTAAGCCTTCTTTCAAGCTCAGCTGGAACCAATCGCGACAAGTCACTCGGTTACCGGTCCAGTTATGGAAATATTCATGGCCGATTACTGCTTCAATACCTAGGTAATCTGTATCCGTTGCAGTTTGGTCGTTTGCTAGAACGAACTTCGAATTGAATACGTTCAAGCCTTTGTTTTCCATCGCACCCATGTTGAAGAAATCAACGGCTACGATCATGTAGATGTCTAAGTCGTACTCTAAGTTGAAACGTTCTTCGTCCCACTTCATTGAGTTGATCAAAGAAACCATCGCGTGGCTCGCACGGTCTAGATTGCCTTTATCAACAAAGATTTCTAGGTCAACTTTACGACCCGATTGTGTAGTGTATGCGTCACGAAGTACATCAAAGTCACCCGCTACTAAAGCAAACAAGTACGCTGGTTTTGGATGTGGGTCTTGCCACTTCACCCAATGACGACCGTTTTCAGCTTCACCTTCATCTACACGGTTACCATTACTTAATAAGAATGGGTTCTCTGCTTTGTCTGCAATTACCGTTGTAGTGAATTTCGCCAACACATCTGGGCGATCCATGTAGTAAGTGATACGGCGGAAACCTTCAGCTTCACATTGAGTACAGAACGCGCCACCCGACTTGTACAAGCCTTCAAGTGCGCTATTCCCTTCAGGGTTAACTTCAGTAACGATGGTTAGAGTAAATTCTTTTGGAAGGTCATTCAGCGTCAGTTGAGTTTCAGACTGCTCGTACTGAGTCCATTCGTTGCCTTCAACCAAAACAGAAACCAACTTCAAGCCTTCACCATCAAGTACTAATGTCGTGCTGTCTTTCTCCTGCTTAACACTAGAAACAGCCGTAACAATGGATGCTGAGTCGTACAAATCGAAAGTAAGATCGATTTCAGAAATCGTGTGAGATGGTGATTGATAATCTTTACGATACTTGGCTTGAGGTGTATGTGCCATGACGGGTTCCTTTTGATCGTTATACGTAATTATTTTTTAACTGTATATATCTAAAGGTTGAGCGCCAATAAAACAAGGGGAATATTAAAAAAAGGAGGCATTGTAAGAAAATGCCTCCATGTTTTGCTATTTTATCAATCAAATCAGACAGGAACGCCTAAGAAATGAACTGTGCACAATATTATCAACGAGTACGCCGTTACTGCTAAAACTCACGATTATCGAATGCGATTGAGTACCGCAAACATATCTCCCTCTTCACCTTGCAGCGTTAACACATCACTGTTCAGTGTATATCGAGTGCCGTGTTCACCGTTCTCATAAAGTAACACTAGTTGATCGCCTTCTGTGTAATACACCCCGCGACGAATGACTTCACCACCTTCTTCATCTGATACTCGGAACATGAATATAAAGTCCGGCTGAAGGACTAAATCCATTTTTTGAATGTTACTCGCACGTAGATCGCTTCCAGACAGTTGGGCACTGGACCAGATTCCCGCCAATGCATTTGGCAAGGCCTTGGTGAACATAACACCGTTAAGATTCAGCATGTTGTGATTACTGCTGTACGCGTAAACCTGAGGTTCTGAGGTATTCAAACCCAAAATAATCGTGTCTTCATTGGCGTTATACAAACCTTCCCAATGATCGACACTGTAGTCTTTCTTTTGGATATCGATAGTGAATGAGTAGTTTGAATCAAGAGTGAGCTTGATCGCTCTAAAGTTTTCAGTGCCTTGCTCAGGATCAGGATTCATCAAATACCAATCACCAAGCAGCAAAGGAAGGTCAAAATGAGATAGATTACTATCACTTTTTGATTGTTGGTTACTCGAAGCGACCTCGCTCCCAAAAGCCACAAAACTTAAACAAGATAAAAATAGTAGAATCCATTTCATACGCGCCCCCTCGTTTTCTTTAAGCTTAGGCACGTAATGATTAGAAAGCGAAAAAATATGATCCAAGTCACTAAATTTTAAGTGCGAAGTAACTTAAGTGTCATTATTCAACACAAAACAGAGCTAAATTACCCTGAATATTGAGTGTTATTTGCGCCAACCTAAACGGTTACAATCAGATATTCCTGTCAAATCATAGACACAAAAAAAGCGAGCCCAGGCTCGCTTTTTAATTGCGTATCTTTAACTTTAAACAATCACCTTTTAACAGGCGGTTGCTCTATTTTTTGATCATATCCAGCATGATAGCAACTGATTCATCAAGATAAGCATCCGGGGCTTCGTAGTCTTTTGGAATATCATCCAACGTTTTAAATGCCTCTAACTTAGCGGCTTTTTGACGTTGGTTAATACGCTCTAGACGAAGCGCATCCGCATCATCACTCTCTTGTTGACGAACCTTTTCATTCAGAGAAAGGTCATTGTCGTCTTTATCTGCCTTATATTTTTCAATATCTTGCGCGATAAAGCCAAATTCCATGTCTGTTGCGATACGAGCTTCGTGTTTAGCCGTCAACGCTGCGATCTGCTCATCGTTACGCTGTAACACTGAGTACTTCGCTTTATCAATGCTGTCCCAAGGTAGAGCATTGTCTTCAACACTTTCACCAGTATCTGCCGGGTCTATTGGCGTTGGGTAAGCAATATCAGGTACTACACCCTTGTTTTGCGTACTACCACCATTGATTCGGTAGAATTTTTGGATTGTGTATTGAACGTAGCCTAACTCTTTATCGAACAAATCATAAATATGATTCAAAGAGCGATGCTGTTGCACCGTACCTTTACCGAAAGAGTTTTCACCCAAGATAATTGCACGGCCATAATCTTGCATCGCTGCTGCAAAGATCTCAGATGCCGAAGCACTGTAGCGATTCACCAATACCGTTAACGGGCCTTGGTAACTGATTTGACCATCAGTATCGCTGTTCACTTTGACACGACCGTAGCTATCACGAACCTGAACAACAGGTCCTTCTTTGATAAACAAACCAGAGAGTTCAGTTGCTTCAGTCAGTGCACCACCACCGTTGTTTCGGAGGTCAACAATAATACCTTCAACACCTTGCTCTTTAAGCTCGGTGATCAGTTTATCGGTATCTTTAGAAAGGCCAACGTAGAAACTTGGTACTTCTAATACACCAATTTTCTTGCCGTCTTTCTCGATCACTTCTGATTTAACAGCGCGGTCTTCTAAACGAATCTTATCGCGAACAATTGTGACAACGTGACTTTTTGCATCTTTACCATCTGGCAAGATCTGTAGCTTAACTTTGGTCCCTTTAGGGCCTTTAATAAGTTGTACTACATCGTCTAAACGCCACCCGATAACATCAACAATTTCTTCGCCATCTTGACCAACACCAACAATGCGGTCTCCATCACTCAATTGTTTGCTGTTTGACGCAGGGCCACCAGCAACTAAAGAGCGAATAACGGTGTAGTCGTCTGTCATCTGAAGCACAGCACCAATACCTTCTAGAGATAGGTTCATCTCAGATTGGAATTGTTCTGCATTTCTTGGAGAAAGGTAACTTGTGTGAGGATCAACTTCACGCGCAAATGCGTTCATGTAGATCTGGAAAGCATCTTCATTATGCGATTGCGTAATACGCTTCATCGCATTGTTGTAACGCTTTTCCAAAACTTCTTGAATCTCTGGCCACTCTTTACCAGTAAGTTTTAGATTCAACGCATCATATTTAACGCGTTTTCTCCAAAGCTCATTCACTTCAGCGATATCTTTTGGCCATTCCGCTTCACTACGATTGAGCTCAATACTTTCATCGGTATCAAACTTAATCTCTGTATCTAGCAAAGACAATGCATATTGAAAACGTTCAAAACGCTTCTGCATAGACAGATTATAAACATCGAATGCAATCTGGTTATTGCCCGATTTCAGCTGATCATCAATTTGTTTAGATGACGCAGAGAAAGAGTCAATATCAGCTTGAGTGAAGATATTACGATTATAATCCAGCATCTCTAAGTAACGATTAAAGATAGCTTGAGAGAAATCATCGTTGAGATTGAAGTGTTTATAGTGAGAACGAGTAAATCGAGAAGTAACACGTTTACTAGCAGTTTCGTGTTGGACCTCAGGAGCGAGTAGAGGTAAATCGTCCTGATCTAATTTGGCTTCAAGAGCCTGAGCTGAAGCTGCTAGCCAAAAGCTAGCAGCAATCAGTGTCAATTTTGAACGGCATTTCATGCGTAGGAGTATCTCCTTTAAGCGCGCAAGTGCTCCGCTTTAACAACCATTTGTAGGCCGTTTGCTAACTGAACACGCACATCTTCCTTATTGATTTCAACAATGGTCGCAGCCATGTTTCCTTTACCCATGTTCACATTTACTTCTTTGCCAGCGATGAATTCGTCAGCGTTCAAAGCGCGTGTTTCTACAGGCTTTTCTACTTTTGGTGCTTTAGGCGCTTGACGACGAGGCTGTTGAGCTTTCTTCGCCTTAGGTTTCGCTTTGCCTTCTTCACGAGCTTTTTGTGCTTGTTCTTTACGACGAGCCTGAACTTTCGCTTTGCTTTCAGCAAGTGTAGCTTTAGCGTGTTCAACGTGCTCTTCTTCTAGTGTGCCACACGCGTTGCCGTCTAGGTCAACACGTTCTGCGCCAGCTTTTACGCCGTGCAGGTAACGCCATGATGATGTGTACTGTCTTAACGCTGCACGAAGCTGAGTCTTACTTACTTTTTCGTCTTCATTTAGACGTTCAGCAAGATCTTGAAAAATACCAATTTTAAGTGGCTTCGCTTCACCTTCTAGAGTAAAGCATTTAGGGAAACATTCAGCAATATATGCGATAACTTCTTTGCTGTTTTTTAACTTTTCAGTGTTTTCCATGTGGGTTCCTGGTTTTTGCGGTTTTCCGCGAGCATTAAGAAAATATTTTTACGTATTATAGAGAGATGCTTGGGAAAAACCACAGTAAGAGAATAATTTATGCCTTGTTCGCGTGCGAATTAAGCAGCTTTTCCACTTCTGCCATGAAAAATGTCAATCCGTCCTCGTCAATTTGAGAAAAACGACCAACATTTGGGCTATCAATATCAAGAACGCCCGCGATTTTTCCGCCAATCGAGAACGGAATAACGATTTCTGAGTTACTTGCAGCGTCACAAGCGATGTGACCTTCGAACTCATGAACATCATGAATGCGCTGAACTGTATTCGTCGCAACCGCAGTTCCACACACACCACGCCCGACCGGAATTCGCACACAAGCAGGTTGACCTTGGAAAGGGCCCAGTACAAGTTCGTCTTTTTCCTTAGCTAAATCCTGCTTCATTAAATAGAAACCCGCCCAATTCAAGTCATCCAATTCCATGAATAATAATGAACTGATATTAGCAAGATTAGCAGTTAGATCGGTTTCTGATTCAATTAATGCAACGGCTTGTTTGGTTAAGCGTTGGTAATGTTCTATTTTCATATTAACTTCCAATTAAATTGAGACTTCCATTATCAAGAGAACGCAGTAGAATGCGGCCATCAAACTAAATAGGACTTATTCTCATTACAATGAACAATTCAGAAGACACTATTAGCCGTTCTTGGTTAATAACTCAAGTAAAAAAACACAAGTCCAAATTACTGTTTGCTAACATTATTGCCATATTTGCAACTCTCATTAGTGTCCCTATCCCGTTGCTCATGCCATTAATGGTTGATGAAGTATTACTCGATAAGCCCGCTTCAGGCTTAGAGATGATGAACCACCTACTTCCATCTTCATTACAAACACCGACTGGCTATATAGCACTAACTTTGTTGTTAGTGATTATCATGCGCTCCGTTAGCCAAGCGTTGAACATTCTGCAAGGGCGTCAGTTTACGCTTGTGTCCAAAACAATTACCTATCAAATGCGCAGCAAGATGATAGATAAGCTTGGTCGCATCAGTATTAGACAATACGAAACCAAAGGCAGCGGCGGTATCAACGCCCACCTAATTACAGACATAGAGACCATTGATAAGTTCATTGGCTCGACTCTTTCTAAATTTATCATCAGCTTCCTGACCGTGTTCGGGACAGCGATCGTGCTGTTGTGGTTAGAGTGGCGTTTAGGATTGTTCATTTTATTGGTCAATCCTGTTGTAATTTATTTCTCCCGTAAACTAGGCAGCAGGGTCAAACACCTTAAGAAATACGAAAACCAATCTTTCGAGCGCTTTCAAAACCGTTTGGTGGAAACCTTAGACGGCATTTACCAACTGCGTGCGGCGAATAAAGAACGTATCTTTCTCGATGAACTTAAGGTTCAAGCAAACCAAGTAAGAATCGATGCAGACAAATACGCTTGGCAATCTGAAGCTGCTGGCCGTGTTTCGTTTCTGCTGTTCTTACTAGGTTTCGAGCTTTTCCGTGCCGTCGCTATGCTAATGGTGTTATTCAGTGACTTAACCATTGGTCAGATTTTCGCGGTATTTGGCTACTTGTGGTTCATGTTAGGCCCGGTCCAAGAGCTACTAGGGATTCAATTCTCTTGGTATAGCGCGAAAGCGGCACTACAACGCATCAACGATCTTCTTCAGTTAGAAGAAGAGAAGCGCCCTATCAGTAAAGTGAACCCATTTACTGAAGATCAAGAAGTGACAGTCGACATTGAAGACGTTACATTCTCTTACACATTAGAAAACACTGTTTTAAACAGGCTATCACTACACATTCCAGCAGGGAAAAAAGTCGCCCTAGTGGGTGCAAGCGGTGGTGGTAAATCAACGTTGATCCAGTTGTTAATTGGGGTTTATCAAGCCGACTCTGGTTGTATACGCTTTAATGGTGAAACAACGGACGACATCAGCTTTGACATAATACGCAGTCAAATTGCCGTTGTTTTACAACAACCTATACTCTTTAACGATACATTAAGGCATAATCTGACCCTTGGTGCTGAATACGATGAAATGTCGTTGTGGCGGGCGCTTGAAGTCTCTCAAATGCAAGATGTTATCAAACAGCTGAGTAATGGCTTGGATACGCAAATTGGTAGGAATGGCGTTCGACTGTCTGGCGGTCAACGACAACGCTTAGCGATCGCCCGCATGGTGCTGAGTAATCCTAAGTTTGTTATTCTTGACGAAGCGACATCTGCACTGGATACAGCAACAGAGTCAGCACTGCATAAAGCACTAAGCGAGTTTTTGAAAGATCGCACAACTTTGATAGTGGCTCATCGATTATCAGCGGTGAAACAGGCCGATCTAATCTATGTTTTAGAAGATGGGCAAGTCACACAGACGGGAACGCATGGTGAATTGGTTGAACAACAAGGACTATATCAAACACTCTATGGCAGTGTGCAATCGCACGCCTGATGTTTGTGGCTCTGAGTCTTTAAGTCGGGTTGCTAACCTAACTTACGTTTCAACTTGGGAGGTCGCGTGACCTCCCCATCCGTAACCAACCCTTTATCAACAAAACACCAATGCGACAGCAGCTCAGTGCGTCTTTGCCAGGGCTGCGAACTTCCCGTAGATAAAATGGACATCCCTTTAGGGAAATCAGCTTACTGCCCAAGATGCGGAACTCAGCTTTATAGAGGCGGTACCCCTAGCCTCTCTGGAAACCTAGCAATCGCAATTACCTGCTTATTGCTGTTTATCCCATCGCACTTTTTTGAATTCATCAGTATTCGCCTGATTGGCGTCATGATACCCGCGACGTTACCATCGGGTGTTTTTACCTTAATGGGCGAAGGCTTTCCTCTGCTTGGCTTACTGATCCTGTTCTGCAGTTCGATCGCTCCGTTGCTCGTGTGTACATCGGTACTCATTACCCATTTATCATTGCGATTCAAATTTTTTACACCATTTAGGTATGCGTTAGCCATCATCCAGACATTAAAACATTGGATGATGTTGGATGTGTTTCTGGTAAGTTTGGCGGTCTCATGTTTCAAACTGCAAGATTACTCAGATATTTTTGTCGGCCCTGGATTGGTTGGCCTCATTCTTCTGCAGCTTTTCAGTGTATTGTTGGTAAGCCGCATCAGCGTGCGTCGCTACTGGGAAGCTTGGGCAAAAGAATCTGACTACTCTTTTGCTGAGAGTAAGAACGTACACTGTCACAACTGTCACCTATCTCAGCCTGACGGTCATACTTGTGTGCGTTGTCACCATGACTTATATCACCGCAAGCCCTACTCTATACAGAAGACTTGGGCTCTGCTATTTGCCGCATCTGTGGCTATTGTGCCAGCCAACGTCATTCCGATTTCTATTCTTATTACCAACGGTCAAAGGCTAGAAGACACCATCATTTCCGGTGTCGCTTCGCTGATTAATAGCGATATGTATGGCATCGCTGCGATCATTTTCATTGCCAGTATCGTCGTGCCAGTCGCGAAAATACTGGGCCTCGCGTACATCTTAATCTGTATCAAGATGAAGCGCGCCGTTTACCACAGGCAACGTATGACCATCTATTTCATCGTGAAATGGGTGGGGAAATGGTCGGTAATGGATCTGTTCGTTATTTCGATCATGATGACCTTGGTCGACCGCGGACAAATTTTAAACTTTACACCAGGTTATGGTGCAGTCGCTTTTGGCGTCGTAGTTGTTCTCACGATGCTAGCAGCGGAAAGCTTAGATCCTAGGCTAATTTGGGATAACTACACCTCTAAAGATGAGTCAGTGAATGAACAACGATAACCAATCACAAACGTCATATTCACCAGAAGTAAGGAAAAACAAAGGCATCTCACCTTTGTGGATTCTGCCGATATTAACCGTCGCCTTAGCCGGTTGGTTGGTCATGAAATCGATACACGATGCTGGACAACGTGTGCAGATATACTTCTCAGATGCCGCAGGTTTAGTCGCAGGTCGAACAACGATTCGTTACCAAGGCTTAGAGGTGGGTATGGTGCGTGACATCACCTTGTCCAAAGATTTATCGAGCATCTATGTCGATGCTGACATCTACCCAGAAGCGAAGAAGCTACTTTCAAAGGGCACACGTTTCTGGCTCGTAAAACCAACGGCGAGTTTGTCTGGTATCTCAGGGTTAGACGCGCTTGTTTCGGGTAACTACATTGCTATTCATCCTAGCGAAACCAAAGAAGAACCAGAAACCGTTTTCCAAGCCCTAGAATCGTCCCCTTCTGATTTACTCGCTTCTGAAGGTTTGAACATTTCACTGACAACCAAAGATCTGGGCGGTGTGTCTGTTGGCTCTCAAATCGTTTATCGTAAAATTCCAATTGGTGAGGTTTACAACTACCAGTTAAACGACAACGCGAAGTCCGTTACGATCCAAGCGTCGATTAAAGATGAATACAGCCATATCATTACCGACCAAAGCCGTTTTTGGAATGTCAGTGGCTTAGGTGCCAGTATTGGATTTTCAGGCGTCGACGTGCGCTTAGAAAGCCTAAGCGCGCTGCTTGGCGGTTCAATTGCGGTTGACTCTCCCGGAGAAGGTCAGCCCGTCGAGATGAACACCAAGTTCAAGCTCTACCCAGATTTGAAAACCGCCGGTCGTGGCATCTCTATCAAGATCGCCGTGCCAGATGACAACAAGATCAGCGCAACAGGCGCTCCGATCATGTATCGAGGCATTGAAATCGGCCAGATCACTGATTTATCTTTAAGCGAAGGTCGCGAAAACGTGGTCGCATCTGCAGCTATCCAACCGGCATTCAGCGACTTTTTAAATGGCGGGAGTAAATTCGTTTTAGAAGAAGCTGAATTGTCACTCACTGGTATGAAAAACATTGCCAACTTAGTGACAGGTAACTTTTTAACCTTGGTACCGGGCGAAGGTGAAAAAGCGCGTCGATTTACTGCGATTCGTAAAAACGAGTTCAGTCAGGAACAAGAAAAGTCAGTCGCGATTCGCTTAACATCGAACAATTCATTCGGATTGGATGTCGGTACACAACTGCTCTACAAAGGCATTGCCGTTGGCTCTATCATTCAAGTTGGCTTAGTTGATGGTGTTGGCACTGGCTCTGACAAGCACGAAGTGTTTATGGATGCGCTTATCGATAACGAATATGCGCACCTAATCAAAAGCCACAACCGTTTCTTTGTGACAGGCAGTGCGACCGCAGAGCTGACCGAATCAGGTCTAAGTGTTACGGTTCCACCGGCAAAGCAGCTTCTTACTGGCTCGATCAGCTTTGTGAGTGAAGGTAAACCTGAAGCTCGAACTGACTACCAGCTTTTCCAAAGCAAATCGTTAGCAGAAATCGCTAAGTTTAATCAGTCAGGTTCAAAGACGCTTTCGTTATTTGCTAGTGAGTTACCTTCAATTTCTAAAGGCAGCCCACTGCTCTACCGTAACCTACAAGTGGGTAGCATTTCGGATTTTCAGCTTGCAGATGGTGGTGTAAGAATCAAAGTCACGATCGAAAATCGTTACACGCACTTACTCAATAAGCATACGGTTTTTTGGAACCGCTCAGGCGTTGAGATTGATGCTTCGCTATCGGGTATTAGTATTAAAGCGGCACCCGTTAAAACGCTAATTCAAGGTGGTATTGCTTTTGATTCGCTTCCCGGTATAGACAATAAGCTTGGTGATGTGTGGAAGCTGTACAAAGATTCTAAATCCGCTCGAAAATTTGGCCGCGCGATTACGATTACCTCTTCTGGTGATCAAGAAGTCAGCAAGGGTATGGCGATCAAATACCAAGGTGTCACTGTAGGTGAGGTCACTTTGGTGATTCCTAACTTCAATAAAGGCGGCATTGAAATTACCGCGCGAATCTTACCTGAGTACGTTGACAAGATTGCCGTGGCGAACAGTCACTTCTGGTTGGCAGAACCTGAGATCGGCCTTAATGGCATCAAAAACGTCTCTGCGCTTCTCTCTAAGCACATCAACGTAGATCCGGGCAATGGTGACAGAAGTACGAAATTTAAGCTTAGCAAAGGACCAGTGCAGCCTGAAGGCAAGATATTCCAGCTACAAAGCGAAACGCGAGGCTCGGTGTCTGAAGGCACACCTATCCTATTCCGAGAGCTAGAAATCGGTAGTGTTATCGATGTTCAACTCGGCGAGTTTGCTGACCGCATCATCTCTACGATTCAAATAGAACCTGACTACGCGTATCTGATCCGCGCAAACACTGTGTTCTGGAACGTGTCGGGTGTCGATGTTTCTATCGGTCTCTCGGGTGCAAACATCAAAGCCGGAACGGTAGACAGTTTATTAAGAGGCGGAATTACCTTCTCAACGCCACCGACAAGTGAACTTCAGCCTGTGGCAAGCGAAGATCAATCTTTCTATCTATACCCTCAAGCAGAAGATGAGTGGAAGTCATGGAGAACCGCGATTCCTCGCCCATAGAGTGAATCCTCAGAAGCTCCATGCAAATTAATACAGCTTAACGAAGATTAATTCTTCATCAAAATGCAGCCATTCGGCTGCATTTTTGTTGTTTGCCGTAAATATGGTTTAGGACGACCTCATTTTGCTTTAAACTCCCCGCATTAATGCAATAATTCGAGATACTCTTTTGCACGCTAACGTATATATTCCTGAAGAATTCCTGACGCACATCGAAGCGATCATGCCTAGTCACCTAGATATGGCTTCTTTTGTTGCCTCATGCCAAAAACCACTTCGTAAAAGTATTCGAGTCAACACACTGAAAATCAGCGTTGAAGACTTCCTAGTACGAGCAAAAGAGAAAGGCTGGGAACTGGAACCTGTACCTTGGTGTGAAACAGGTTTTTGGATTACAGCCGATGAAAGTGAAGCGCCTCTAGGTAATACGGCAGAACACATGTCTGGTCTTTTCTACATCCAAGAAGCCAGCTCGATGATGCCACCTTCGGCACTTTTCCAAGGTGAAGCTGATTACCAAGCGGTGTTAGACACTGCGGCAGCACCCGGTTCTAAAACAACGCAAATCGCTGCGCTAATGAATAATCGCGGTGTATTGGTTGCCAATGAGTACGCAGCAAGCCGTGTGAAAGTCCTTCACGCTAACATAGAACGTTGTGGTGTTCGTAATGCCGCTCTAAGTAACTTTGACGGTCGAGTTTTCGGTGGTTGGTTACCAGAACAGTTTGATGCAGTGTTGCTAGACGCTCCCTGTTCTGGCGAAGGTACCATTCGTAAAGACGCCGATGCGATGAAGAACTGGACGTATCAATCTGTGGTCGATATTGCCGACACGCAAAAAGATCTGATTGAAAGTGCATTCCATGCTCTTAAACCTAATGGTGTTTTGGTTTACTCAACGTGTACGCTTAGCACCGAAGAGAACCAACAAGTGTGTCATCACTTAAAAGAAACCTTTGGTGATGCGGTTGAATTTGAATCTCTTGAATCACTATTCGACAACGCAAAAGCAACCACGACAGAGGAAGGCTTTCTACACATCTTCCCTCAAGTTTATGACTCAGAAGGTTTCTTTGTTGCACGTATCCGTAAATTAGCGTCTGTTACTCCACCAGAAGTTAAAAAACGTATGGGTAAATTCCCATTTGAAAAAGCATCAAAGAAAACTCAGCAAGAAGTCGCTGAACAACTAATGAGTACTCTCGATATCGAATTGCCAAGCGATACTCAGGTTTGGATTCGCGACAAAGACGTTTGGCTATTCCCAGAAGCGCTAGAGCCGATGATCGGTGAGTTCCGTTTTTCTCGCATGGGAATCAAGATCGCTGAAACCCATAAAAAAGGTTACCGCTGGCAGCACCAAGTAGCGACAACGCTCGCAACAGGTAATGAAGCTAATGTTGTAGAGCTTAGTATTGAAGATGCTCGTGAATGGTTCATGGGCCGCGATGTTCGCCCTGAAAACTTGTCAGGAAAAGGGGAAGTACTAGTGAAGTACAATGGTGCAATCATCGGCCTTGGTAAGTGGGTTGGCAACCGAGTGAAGAACGGTTTACCACGCGAACTCGTGCGCGATAAGAACCTTTTCTAAAAGCGTTCGCACTGAGTACACCTTAATAAACAAAAAGCCCAAACAACGTTAATTGTTTGGGCTTTTTCTATTCTATCGGCCATATAAGTCAGTGTGCGAGCGCTTGTAAATCAACAGCTAATTATATAAATATCAATTCAAGTCACTATTTCCAAAAAGAAAAATCGCACTTTAGAGAATCTAAACTAGACTTCAATCTAACAGTCAAAAGATTAAAACGATTAGCGTAGGCTCTTCGGAGCCCTTTCCCCTAAGCCCAAACAGGAAGGTTTGGGCTTTTTTTTGACCGAAAGGACCGCTTACTTAACTAAGCTGATACCTTCTTTGTCGATAGTGATCTTGCCAGATTTGTATAGACCACCAATTGTCTTCTTGAACGTACCTTTGCTGGTTCTGAATGCAGAGAAAATAACTTCAGGAGAAGACTTATCATTCAAAGGCAGGTAACCGCCTTTCTTCTCAAGCAGGTCAAGAACCTTAGTGCTTAGGTCATCCATCTTAGCCACACCAACCTTCTGAAGAGACAAATCAATCTTACCGTCTTCTTCACGAACGTTTTTAATGTAGCCTTTTAGTGTTTTACCAATGAACAGCTTACCGATGATGTCAGATGGGAAAATCATACCCCAGTGTTCACCGTTCACGATCGCTTTGTAACCTAACTGGCTGCGCTCAGCGATAATGAGATCGACTTGCTCATTTTGCTTATAAGTCGCAGGCGTGTTGTCTAACCATTTGTTGAACTTCGTTGTACCAACGATACGGCTCGATGCTTTATCGATATACACATATACTAAGATTGACTGACCTTCGTTTAAACGGCCACGCTGCTCGCTGAAAGGAACAAGAAGGTCTTTACCTTTCACGCCCCAGCTCATGAATGCACCAGTGCTGTTAACACCTTCAACCGTCATCAAACCAAACTGGCCTACTTGAGCTATTGGTTTTTCAGTCGTTGCAGCGATCTGGTTGTCAGAATCTATGTATAAGAAAACATCTAGCTTTTGACCAATTTCAACACCTTCAGGAGTAAATCGTTTCGGCAGCAACACGGTTCCATAGTCGCTCGCGTCAAGGAATACACCGAAGTCTGCTTGTTTTACTACTTCTAAGTTGTTTATTTGACCAATATTAATCATCAAGGTTGTCTCTACTTTAAATTTGGCGGAGATTATACGTGATCTCTGATATGCTTTCGCTAGTTTCATTCATATTTTTACATTCTAGGAGACATCGTTGATCACCGTTGATAAACAAGATGCGATAACACTTAAAATTAACCATGCCATGGCTAAGACCAAAAAGCTCGACATGGACGTTTATCTATTCATTCCCGGTGAACTTGGACTGACTCCTGAAGTGCTTTCTGAAAGTGCCTTTTTCTACAGCTCAATCACTCAAAAACGTGCCTACTATAGTGACAAAACACTTTTACCTTTGGTACACAGTCGCTTGGCAAAACGTGGACGCTTATCTACAACACAGTATCGTGTCAGTTTGAGTCTGTTTGCCTACCAATATGTTATCGCGTTAGATAAAGCAGTCAGCAGCTTAAATAAAACTGATAGTGACGACGTAACGGCTGATGAAGTAGATGAAGTCATTGAATTGGCTTTAGATATCTTGAAGAAGCTACGCCGAAGCATCCCTTACGAAGAAAATCTCAAGCGCTACTACGCTAATATCGATAACTACCTATCTTGGTATACCGAGCAAAAGTTCCTATCGCTAGTTTCACACATGCCACGAGGTAGTGAGTATTCAACGATTAAAGAACGACTCTTAACGCTTTGTGATAAAGAGACCGCGCACCGTAAACTGAACCGCTACAACTCAGCAAGAGTTCGAGAGGACGTTACCCGCTTGAGTAACAAGATGCGTTTGCTGCGTCGTTTGATTGAACACCCTATCGTGCTTAAAGAAAAGACAACGTCGATGGGTAAGAACGTTAAGCGTGCCGTGAAAGGCATCGCGACCGGTTTGGTGATGGTTGTCGTGACCACTACTGTGATCTTGGCTCGTGACTTTCTTGGTGAGATTACCGCCTCTTTCATCGTGGCAATGTCTTTCATTTACGCACTGCGTGAGATCTTTAAAGATGACTTGAGAGACATCCTTTGGCGCTGGCTGCGTAAAGGCAAGCCAAAATGGAAGCGTCGTTACTATGATCCAACGACCAACAAGTCAGTAGGCCATAAACTGGAATGGTTGGACTACGCAAATTTTTCTAAGCTTGCAGATCGCATTCAGTCGATCCGTAAAAAGCGTGTGGTACAACGTGAAGAGCAAATCTTGCATTACCGCTCTCATACTGAGATGTCGACATCGACCTTTATGAGTGGTTATGAGGAGACTCGTGAAACGTTATCGATCAGCCTCAGAGCGCTGACACGGTTGATGGATAAAGGCTCAAACAAGATCTACCGCTTGAATGAAGGACAAGTGAGCCGCGAATCAGTAGAAAAGCGTCATCTTCTCAACCTGATCATTAAAGAGAACAACCATGATAACGAACCAACCTACTACCGTTGGAAGATCGTTATGAACCGTTCAAAAATAGTTGATATTGAGCAGATCACTCAAGAGTCATAGAGCCGTTATAAAGTTCTCTATAACGGTATGTGGAAACCATTCACATACCGTTGTTTTATCTCTTCAACGTTACCCATGACTTCTAAACCAAAATCTATTATTTAATCGCTATTTTCTTGAAGGGACTTTCTTAATTGAAAGCGTAAGCGTGAACTCCGCCATCGGCTCGTCACCATGTAAAGATGGGCAAGTCGCGATAATGGTTACGGGTTGATTGACCCGTTCTCCGGTCGACATGGTTTCTGCCAGCATAGTGTTGATCAGCTCACCGTCGTTACAAGTGAAATGCACATCACCTTCAGGGCGCTTCAAAAAGTTACCCGTCACCTCTTTAAATGCCAACGAGATCTTTTCACCTTGCTGCTGAGATTTGCTCATCGCAAGAAACCCACCCGCGACATCCGCACCTACAGCCAAAACGCCAAAGTACATACTGTTAAGGTGATTCTTAGTACGCCTTCTAAGCGGGATTTTCACTTCAACATGTTGGTTGTCCAACGCGAGTAGTTTTGGTCGGCACAACCAGATAAGTGGGACTTTGAAAAAGCCAAACATGCTTAAGTAGAAATTTGCTTTTTGTAGAGGGGTCAACATTCGGATTACCTAGTCAAATCAGTCATCAGACCAGTTAATCGATTAGCGATAGAGATGTCAAAAAAATGTTACAAAAAAGAGATATCATCGCATAATGATATCTCTTTCATTCTCAAAGCTTTAGCGCTTCAAATAAACGGATAGAGCCAGTTGACTTACTAAGACAACAAACCGATTTATGCAGTCACGACCGTTTCTACGCCTTCAAGATCAGCTATGTAACCTTGTAGACGTGGGTAATCCACTAAGCCTTGAGTTACTAGCAGCACTGGCTTCTTCGCGTTCAGGGTTGCTTTAACAATCATATCCAACAAAGTAATGACCGCCTCATTTTGTGGATCAAAAGCGTGTTGCTGAGCTTCATTGTGTTTGTCTACGCCTAAAGTGAAAGACGCTAAGCTATCAACGTTTACCACTACACCATCGAAGTAATGCAGTAAACGTTCGCTCAGTAGCACTGCAGACGGCACATCGCACGAGAACAGTACTTTCAAACCGTTAAGGCCGCGTGGTAGCCCTTGCTCGGCAAGCAGGTCAATAATCTTAGCGGCATCGCTTAACGCACGAACGTAAGGCACAACTACTTCAACGTTGATGCCCTGCTCACGTAATGCCTTAATAACCTGACATTCTAAAGCGAAAGCCTTGCTGTATTCTGGTGTCGCGTAACGAGCAACGCCACGAACACCTAGTGCAGGGTTAATCTCTTCTGCTTCACAGTTCCCGCCAAGCAGCGAACGGAATCCATAGCTGTCTGCACTGCTTAATGCGATACGAACAGAAGTGTGATTTGGCTGAACGGCAGCTTGAATGGCAATCACTAAGGACGAAACAAAATGCTCATCGACTGTTTTATCGCCAAGGATCGCTTCTAAAGACGTTTTTTCAATATCAGTCAAAGTATCTAAGTGACTCTCGATACTTGGGTGGTAGAAGACACGATCCATCACTAATTCTGATAATGAAACGTATAAGTGGTTAGAATTATTATTATCGTTGTAAGAAGGCAGCACATCACCTAAGACGAGTTCTGGGTGCAAAGTGCTTTGATTTTCTTGAGTCATTGCTGCTCCAGCATTTTTATGTTGTGTTCAAACGAAAATACCGATAGCTGCCTGTTAATACAAGTGAAATTCCCTTATTTGACGCTGGCCTGCTGATAAAAATAAGAATATTAGCAATAACTGAGATAACTTTGACTCAATAGAGTTTATTCCTCTGTTCAATTCCGTTATCTTAACCACTTCGCAATAGAATAAAAAAGCTATCACATGCCATTAAAAACTGATGAGTTGAGAACCCAAGCTCTGGGTCCTATGCCAACTCCTGCCGAACTAGGCAATGCACACCCTATTACTGACGACGTTGCTGAGCGCATTAAAAATTCTCGCCGCCAAATCGAAGATATCCTAACTGGTCGTGATAACCGCCTATTAGTTATCGTAGGCCCTTGCTCTGTTCACGATACAGATGCGGCACTTGATTACGCTGAGCGCCTAAGCAAAATTCAAGACCAGTACAAAGATGAACTGTTCGTTGTAATGAGAACCTACTTCGAGAAGCCTCGTACTGTTGTAGGTTGGAAGGGTTTGATTACAGATCCTAACCTTGATGGTTCATACGCACTTGAAACAGGCTTGAACAAAGCTCGTAAGCTTCTGCTAGATATCAACAAGCTTGGCCTAGCTACCGCGACTGAATTCCTTGATATGATCACAGGTCAGTACATTGCAGACCTTATCACTTGGGGTGCGATTGGCGCTCGTACAACTGAATCTCAGATTCACCGTGAAATGGCTTCTGCACTGTCTTGCCCTGTTGGCTTCAAGAACGCGACCAACGGCAACATCAAGATTGCTATCGATGCAATTCGTGCAGCACATGCTTCACACTACTTCTACTCTCCAGATAAGAACGGCCGCATGACGGTTTACCGTACTTCTGGCAACCCATACGGTCACGTTATTCTACGTGGTGGTGACAAAGGCCCCAACTTCGACGCTGAATCTGTAGATACTGCATGTAAGCAACTGGCTGAATTCGATCTGCCTCAACGTTTGGTTGTAGACTTTAGCCACGCTAACTGTCAGAAGCAACACCGTAAGCAGTTAGAAGTTGCACAAGACATTTGTGAGCAAATTAAATCTAACAAGAACCAAATTGCAGGCATTATGGCAGAGAGCTTCATTATTGAAGGCAACCAGCCAATGACAGACATTAACAACCTAGAATATGGCAAGTCGATTACTGACCCATGCCTAAGCTGGGAAGATACTGCAACAATGCTAGACATGCTTGCAACAGCAATTAAAGATAGAAACTTAGCTTAAGGAAACAACACAATGCCATCATTTGACATTATCTCTGAAGTAGAAGCAGTAGAACTGCGTAACGCAGTAGACAACGCAAACCGTGAACTATCGACTCGTTTCGATTTCCGCGGCGTTGACGCAAGCTTTGATTACAAAGATGAATCAGTAAAATTGACTGCTCAAGACGATTTTCAACTGAAGCAAATGCGCGATATCCTTCGCAGCAACCTAACGAAGCGTAATGTTGATCCTAACGCGATGGAAGCGAAAGCGGCAGACCAAACAGGTCGCACTTGGCACCAAACGGTTATCTTTAAGCAAGGCATTGAAACTGATGTCGCTAAGAAGATCGTTAAGCTAATCAAAGACAACAAAGTTAAAGTTCAAGCTTCTATCCAAGGCGACAAAGTTCGTGTTACTGGTAAGAAGCGTGATGACCTACAAGCTGTTATGGCTCTAGTTCGCGGCGGTGAACTTGGTCAACCTTTCCAGTTTGACAACTTCCGCGACTAATTATTGAGTTTGAGCGACCGCCTATTTGGGTTGCTCATTCATCAACACAATGTCGTGTTTGAAATAGCAAAAAGCCACTTCTCGAAGTGGCTTTTTATTTATCTGGTCCAGCTTTAGTTTTATTCTGAGCCTCTAGCCGATTTCAAACAACCAGAAAGCTCTCATTTCAACTAGAAGCAATTACCTCAACTGAGTACTTGGGCTGCTGACAATTTTAGATCTTTGCCGACCAACAGATTAAACTCTACGCTTGCTGGTGGAATAAACACACACACTCGTAATTTCTCTGCTCTTGCTTGCTCAAGCTTTGTTGATAGCTCTCCGCTGTTGGCGTAGCTCTCTCTTTCTGCATCTCGGCGGCACAGGTCGATAAATTCAAATGGACAATCGCTCGGTGAAAGTACGAGCTCTGCCTCCTGCATCAAACGTAAAGCCTTCATAGACAGCAGCTCGACATCTTGCTCGAATTCAATCCAAGTGACCTGCCCTTCGCTATCAATGCCTTCGGTTAGCGCTTGCTGGTAGTAAGACTCTAACTGCTCTCTGTCATTCACCTGCTCGATAAAGCTGGATGACAAGAAACGCTCCCAAAATTTACGACGCTCGTCGACGGTTGGGAATGACTCTTTGATTGAATTGCGTTTTGATGCACCGAAGTCTGCTATCAAACCTATGTTTTGTGGCAATACCGTTTCGAGTTTTTCTCTGATATTTCTTACTAAAACAGGTGATGCCCCGCCACTAGAGATGGCAATTTGGATTCTGCCGCGATTTATCATCGAAGGTGTGATGAAGTCGCAGTAAGGAAGATCGTCAACCACATTGACTAAAATGCCCAGTTTTTTCGCATCATTATACACTTGGTGATTCAAGCTTGGGTTGTCTGTTGTGGCCCAAACCTGCAAGTAATTTTTCGATATGATCTGTGACGAGTAAAAGTTTTGAACCCAGTGAAGCTTGTTCTCGTCCACAAGCTGCTTTAAGTAAGGCGCTACCTTGGGAGACACCAAAGTCACATCCGCTCCCGCTCGTAGTAAGCTATCGACTTTACGGCAAGCAACCTCACCCCCACCAACCACTAAGATTGGCTTATTTTCTACATCCAAAAACATTGGGAAATAACGCATGTTCTTCCTTGAGACTACTTCAATAACTATTCAGCCATGCTACCAAATTTGGAGCATATTCATAACTATCGAAGTGTAATAAAAATATTTATTGACCAAATTTCAACATTTCTTAAGTTTAATATTTCATCATTGTGATGTTTATTCAGAATATTTATCTAGTCGATTATCAATATAAAAATCTAAATCTCGTTGCACCAACAGTGTGAACCGTTGCACTATTTACATTCACTTAACATTTGGTCATTCTAATTGTGTTCGGATTTGTGATTTCATTCAAAATTCTTTTTAAATTATACATTTGTGAAACTACGGATCCTTTCCTAACCTTATAAACAGTTGTTTAAATCGCACACAGTTTCATTTGCAAAATGCAACTCGTTTAATTTGAACAACAAGGTCATAGAAAACGCAACACATAAGAGAAACTCAAACGAGCACGAGTATCAGGTGTCACCTGGTTAACAAGGAAGGATACAAATGACAAATAAACTAACACTTCTTGCTTCAGTAGTAGCTGCATCAACTGCGATGATGGCAACATCGGCATCAGCGGCAGAAAGCACTCTGGACAAAGTCACATCTCAAGGTTTTCTAACTTGTGGTGTAAGTACCGGTCTTCCAGGGTTCTCTAACCCTAACTCAAAAGGTGAATGGGAAGGAATTGATGTTGAGTATTGTCAAGCTCTTGCAGCGGCTGTACTCGGTGACAAGACTAAAGTTAAGTATGTACCTCTAACAGCAAAAGAGCGTTTTACTGCGCTTCAATCTGGCGAAATCGACGTACTATCTCGTAACACAACATGGACATTACATCGTGACACTGCTCTAGGTCTGAACTTCGTAGGCGTTAACTACTACGATGGTCAAGGCTTCATGGTTAAGAAAGAACTTGGCCTAACAAGTGCTCAAGAGCTTGATGGCGCTTCTGTATGTGTTCAATCAGGTACAACAACTGAACTTAACCTAGCCGATTACTTCCGTAACAGTGGCATGTCTTACAAGCCAGTGGTATTCGATACGGCAGCACAAACATCGAAAGGTTTCGACGCAGGTCGTTGTGACGTACTAACAACTGACCAATCTGGTCTATACGCACTTCGCCTAAACCTAGCTGATCCTAAATCTGCAGAAGTACTTCCTGAAATCATCTCTAAAGAGCCTCTAGGCCCTGTTGTTCGTCAAGATGATGATCAATGGTTTAACGTTGCTAAGTGGACACTTTCAGCAATGATTAACGCGGAAGAATACGGCATCTCTTCTAAAAATGCAGACGAAATGCTTAAGTCAAAAGATCCAAACATCAAACGTATTCTTGGTGTAGACGGTCCTAAAGGTAAAGGCCTTGGCATTCGCGACGACTGGGGTTACCAAGTAATTAAGCAAGTTGGTAACTACGGTGAGAGTTTTGAGCGTACTGTTGGTACAGGTTCTCCACTTCAAATCTCTCGTGGTGTAAATGCATTATGGAATGCGGGCGGCTTTATGTACGCTCCACCAATCCGTTAATAAATTTTCAAGCATCAATTAGGGCGGAGTTTTCCGCCCTATTTATTAAATGGATTTGAGGTTATAGTAGTATGAAACCTAATGAAACTATTTCTCCAGCTCAGGCAAAGCCACAGCCCAAAAGTGCCAACTTATTTTACAACCCCACTTTTCGCTCCATCATTTTCCAAATTATCGCCGTCGGGGCGCTTTGTGCTTTCTTTTACACGATTGTAAATAATGCACTCACAAACTTAGATTCCCGTGGTATCACCACTGGTTTTGATTTTCTCTCCCAAGAAGCTGGTTTTGGTATCGGCTTAACACTGATTGAATACGACGAGACCTTCTCATACGGTCGTACATTCTTTATCGGTCTTCTCAATACCGCTTTGGTTTCAGTACTCGGCATCATGCTAGCGACAGTGCTGGGCTTTAGTATGGGTATCGCTAGACTCTCTTCAAACTGGCTAGTTAGCCGATTTGCAGCTGTCTACATTGAGATATTCCGAAATATCCCTCTGCTATTACAAATCTTTTTCTGGTATTTCGCCGTTCTACAAGCCTTGCCTTCTGCTCGTCAAAGTATGAGTCTAGGTGAAGCAATTTTCTTGAACGTACGCGGGTTGTACTTCCCTGCTCCAGTCTTTGAGCAAGGCAGTAGCATTGTCATCGCATCATTGATTGTCGGTATTATCGCTACGTTTATTATCAACATCTGGGCTAAGAACAGACAGAAACTGACCGGCCAACAAACACCGATGTTGCGAATTGCAGCTGCGTTGATTTTAGGCTTACCGTTGATAACTTACTTTGTTATGGGCATGCCTATCTCTGCAGATTACCCTGTGTTGAAAGGGTTTAACTTCAAGGGTGGTGTTACGATAATCCCTGAGCTTGCTGCATTGATGCTCGCTTTAAGTATCTATACAGCAGCGTTCATTGCTGAGATTGTTCGTTCAGGTATTAACGCGGTAAACCATGGGCAAACTGAGGCTGCGATGTCTCTAGGCATCCCACGTTCTAGAACTCTAAAGCTTGTCATTATTCCACAAGCATTAAGAATCATTATCCCACCACTAACCAGTCAGTATCTAAACCTGACCAAAAACTCATCACTTGCGATGGCCATTGGTTATCCTGATCTTGTCTCTGTATTTGCAGGAACAACACTTAACCAAACTGGACAAGCTATCGAAGTAATCGCGATGACAATGGGCGTCTACCTAACCTTGAGCCTATTAACGTCCGCTCTAATGAACATATACAACCGCAAAGTAGCGTTGGTGGAGAGATAAGATGAGTACACATCAATTTCAACCTGATCTTCCGCCTCCAGCGAATACCGTTGGGCCAGTCGGTTGGTTAAGAAAAAATCTATTTAATGGACCTATTAACAGCGTCGTCACTGTGATTCTTGCTTACTTTGCTTTCACCCTATTATGGGCAATAGCGGATTGGGCATTCATCAGTGCCGACTGGATAGGAACCACACGCGATGCCTGTACTAGCGAAGGCGCTTGTTGGGTTTTTATCAGCGTTCGTTGGGACCAATTCATGTATGGCTTCTACCCAGAAGCTGAACTGTGGCGACCTCGCCTCTTCTACGCAACGTTGGCCATTTTTGTAGCCTTACTGGCTTATGAAAAAACACCTAAACGTACGTGGATTTGGTTGTTCTTCGTCAACATCTACCCATTTATCATTGCCGGCTTGCTATACGGTGGCGTCTTTGGGTTAGAAGTTGTTGATACCCATAAATGGGGCGGCCTATTGGTTACACTGGTCATCGCACTTGTTGGTATTGTAGTGTCACTCCCTATTGGTGTTGCACTTGCTCTTGGGCGTCGCTCAGAGATGCCGATCATTCGCAGTATGTGTACCGTATACATCGAAATTTGGCGTGGCGTACCGCTCATTACAGTTCTATTCATGGCTTCAGTAATGCTGCCACTCTTTTTATCAGAAGGGACAGAAACCGATAAGCTCATTCGAGCACTTGTAGGGGTAGTTCTATTCAGTGCAGCCTACATGGCCGAAGTAATTCGAGGTGGTCTACAAGCAATACCAAAAGGCCAATACGAAGCAGCTGATGCTCTGGGGTTAAGCTACTGGAAAAAGACTGGGCTTATCATTCTACCTCAAGCTCTTAAAATCACGATTCCTTCAATTGTGAACACCTTCATTGGTTTGTTTAAAGATACCAGTCTTGTTTTGATTATTGGTATGTTTGATGTACTAGGAATTGGCCAAGCCGCGAATACCGACCCTGAATGGCTTGGGTATTCAACAGAAAGTTATGTATTTGTCGCGTTAGTGTTCTGGGTGTTTTGTTTTGGCATGTCGAGATATTCGATATGGCTAGAAAACAGACTTCACACCGGTCACAAACGATAATTAACAAGATCAAGGACGTATTATGACGCAGCAGACAGAAAACAACTCTCAAGGTCTTATGATCGAGTTGAAAGACATGAACAAGTGGTACGGTGAATTCCACGTACTTAAGAACATCAATTTAGAAGTTAAAAAAGGCGAGAAAATCGTTATCTGTGGCCCTTCAGGCTCTGGTAAATCAACGATGATCCGCTGCATCAACCGATTAGAAGAGCACCAAAAAGGTCATATCTTCGTTTCAGGTAATGAATTAACGGAAGACCTAAAGAACATCGAAGCCGTGCGTAGAGATGTCGGCATGTGTTTCCAACACTTCAATCTGTTTCCACATCTGACGGTATTAGAGAACTGTACTCTGGCTCCAATCTGGGTCAAAAAGATGCCAAAAGAAGAAGCCGAAGCGATTGCAATGAAGTACCTAGAGCGCGTAAAAATCCCTGAGCAAGCGGACAAGTTCCCAGGTCAGCTTTCAGGTGGTCAACAGCAGCGTGTAGCTATCGCTCGCTCTTTGTGTATGAACCCTCAAGTGATGCTGTTTGATGAGCCAACGTCGGCGCTCGATCCCGAAATGGTTCGTGAGGTGTTAGACGTAATGGTTGAGCTTGCAGAAGAAGGCATGACGATGCTTTGTGTAACGCACGAGATGGGCTTTGCTAAAGAGGTCGCGGATCGCGTTATCTTCATGGATGCCGGTGAAATCATAGAAGAGAACAACCCTGTCGATTTCTTTGAAAACCCACAATCAGACAGAACGCAGAACTTCTTAAGCCAAATCTTACACCACTAATGTGTTATGATGCATAAACTACAGAGGCGGCTTAGGTCGCCTCTTTGTTTTCAGTGTTATAATTAGTTTTTCAAGATTATAAACAGCGATTCAGTGCGATTAAAATTGAACAACGAACCTTAACTGCACTTTAAGAAATACTTTGTTACACCTTCAGAAACACTTAACCGACTATTTTGATTATTATTTTACGTATACAAGAGGAATGAGAGACTTGATTTTTCGAACTTTCACCCCCATAAATGTACTAATAACTATTGAAGTCACCTTACGAGGAAGATTATGAACAGCCCTATGTTTTCACGCACAGCATCTCAAGAAAGTGCTCTGCAAACCAATAAAGTGTTGCGTAACACCTACGCATTACTGTCTATGACACTACTTTGGTCTGCTGTTGTAGCAGGCGTATCCATGGCGATGAACCTTCCTCGCCCGGGTCTTATTATCATGCTAGTTGGCTTCTACGGCCTACTTTTCCTAACAGAAAAGAACCGTGACAACAGCATGGGTCTAGTCTTCACATTCCTATTTACAGGTTTCTTAGGCTACACCATCGGTCCAATCTTAAACATGTACGTTGGCGCAGGCATGGGTGATGTCATCCTAACTGCACTTGGCGGTACAGCACTGGCGTTTATGGGCGCATCAGCTTACGCACTAACAACTAAGCGTGACCTGTCGTTCCTTAATGGCATGCTATTAGCTGGTTTCGTAGTACTACTTGTAGGCATGGTTGCAAACATCTTCCTACAAATGCCTCTACTATCATTGGCAATGAGCGGTATGTTCATCCTGTTCTCGACTGGTGTTATCTTGCTTACAACGCAAAACATCATTCGTGGCGGTGAAACAAACTACATCTCTGCAACGATCAGCTTGTACGTATCGATCTACAACATCTTCATCAGCCTACTAAGCATCCTAGGCATCATGGGCAGCGACGACTAATCGTTCCCATCATTGAAGAATATCTAGCCCAAGAGCCTACCTCTTGGGCTTTTTTGTATCTATAAGTACGATATTTCATTGGATAGCTACAATTTCTGTTGAGAAAGACAAACTTGGTCATGTACCCTATCCGCATAGTTAATTGGATTCTGGATTAAACATGTTTGAATATAACGGCAAGCAAATCGAAACCGACGCTCAAGGCTACCTATTGGATTACACGCAATGGGAAGAAGGCATGATTGAAATTCTTGCTCAAGACGAGGCGATTGAACTTACAGATGCACACTTAGAAGTCGTACATTTTGTAAGGAGCTTTTACGAAGAGTTCAACACCTCACCAGCGGTTCGCATGCTCGTTAAAGCAATGGAAAAAGCTCACGGCCCAGAAAAAGGCAATAGTAAGTACCTTTTCAAGTTATTCAAAAAAGGCCCTGCAAAACAAGCGACCAAGCTCGCCGGTTTACCTAAACCAGCAAAGTGCTTGTAAAACCTAACCCGCTTTAGGTCATTAAGTTACGTTCAATATAAAATACTGTAGTGCTACAACTACAGTATTTTAAACGCCCCTATGCGTACGTCTTGGCGCTCACTATCTTTAACTTGATGCATCACAACGTTGTCTACTGTTGCGCTCGAAGGGCCAATATAGAGCCAAGCATGTAACTTCTCAATTTGCTGACTCTCTCCGACAACTAACACTTCAACTCGACCATCATTTAAGTTCTTTGCATAACCTGAGAGACCCATAGCTTGCGCCTGCCTACTGGTGTGGTAACGGAACCCAACACATTGAACTACGCCTGACACGACAAAAATATATTGTGAACTTTCCATAACGTTGCCTCATAAATTATATGAATGATATAGTCGAGTTTCTATTCATTCACCGCTTATTGGTGGACTTACTTCGAGTATAACGATTATGAAAGAAATCCCATTTCGTTGGATTGACAAATATCTCATTCACCTAAAAATCCAAGAAAAGTTCTATCTACTCTTCTTATTGCCTCTTCTCGCCCTGGTTATATTAACTCTCGTTTTAGATAGTGCCGCGGACTCTTTACTTGCTCACCTTTATCAAGAAGAAATGCTCTTGATGAAAGGGCTTATCGAAGCGGGTCAACTCACTAAAGATCAAGTAGCTCAGCTTGTCAGCAGCTCTGAAACCATCTCTTTAGGCTACGGTGCTGGTTCTGTTTCAGTGATGAATGGAGCGTTCAGCCTAGTTGCTAACCATGACCAAAACCTTTGGTCTGCTCTATCGACGACTCAGGTTTCTATCATCGCTGTAACCCTAACGCTTATCGCACTAGGTGTTTACTACATCATGACCTTTATTGGCGGCGCGATGTTCTCTATGAACAAAGCTCTGAACACGCTTGCGAATGGCGACTTAACTTGCCGCATGAACTACTTCTTAGTTCGTGACGAGTTCAGTGAAATCGCGATTACAATCGATAAAGTCGCTGAACGTGAGCAAAACATGGTTCTATCAATCCAAGAGTCTGTCGCTCTCATGCAGCAGATCAGCTCGGACTTGAACCAGTCAACACAACAAAGTTCAGACATCTCAGGTAACCAACAGGAACACCTGAATAGCTTGGCAAGTGCAACGGAACAAATGGCAGCTACCATTCGCGAAGTCGCTACCCTTGCTCATGCGTCTAGCTCACAAACGATGGACGCTCGCGGCGTTGCTCAGAGCGGTCAAGTCAAGGTTTCAAATACACTGGAGTCTATCTCTAGCCTATCTCAAGAGATCCAGTCCGCTTCACAAGCAGTAGAAGAACTGGATGCCAACGCGGCGCAGATCGATGAAGTAGTCACAACCATCAACGGTATTTCTGAACAGACTAACCTGTTAGCGTTGAACGCAGCTATCGAAGCCGCACGTGCTGGCGAGCAAGGTCGTGGATTTGCTGTTGTTGCCGATGAAGTTCGTGCCCTTGCCGGTCGTACTCAGCAAGCAACGGTTGAAATCCAAAGCATGATTGAATCATTACAACGTAACAGTCAATCACTGACCAAGCTGATGGAAGTCACGGTGAACAATGCTAACGAAGGCCAAACACTGATGTCAGAAGTGAACGTCGAGATCGGTTCATTAGCGGAAAAAAACCAGTCTATTTCAGATAGCAGCACTCAAATTGCTACCGCGGCTGAAGAACAAGGCGTAGTCGCTGACAACATTGCACAGAGTGTTGAAGAGATTCGTCATCAGTCAGACAGTATCTGCGAGATGATCAGTAAGAGTAATTCCAATGTTGACCAACTTCGTAAACAAAGCGATACGATGGAAGGTTTGCTGACAGGTCTTAAAGCTTAATACTGATATCCACCACAATGTGTTGATTAATCATTACTAGGGCTGCTTCTGCAGCCCTTTCTTATTTGCTTTTCACCTGCACTTCCCCGACAATACCCCTCCTTCAAATTCAACAAACAGAGTAAATTATGACTCCTTCAATTCATCTAGCTAAAGGCCGAGATAAATCACTACGCCGCAAACACCCTTGGGTATTTTCACGCGGTATCGATAAGGTCGAAGGCGAACCAAAACAAGGTGAAACTGTAGACGTATATGCTCAAAATGGTCAGTGGCTTGCAAAAGCGGCTTACTCACCAGAATCTCAAATTCGAGCTCGTGTTTGGACATTTGAAAAAGAAGAGATCAACAAGGCGTTCTTCGTAAAACGAATTCAAGACGCACAGTCTTTACGAGAAGACATTATCGAACGTGATGGTCTAACGGGCTACCGCCTAACGGCCGCAGAGTCTGATGGCTTACCAGGTATCACAATCGACAAATACCAAGACTTTCTTGTTTGCCAACTGCTAAGTGCTGGCGCTGAGTTTAACAAAAGCGTATTGGTTGAAGCGTTAATCGAGTGCTTCCCTGACTGCAACATCTACGAGCGTTCAGACGTGGCAGTTCGTAAGAAAGAAGGCCTAGAACAAGTTGTCGGCGTTCTTCATGGTGAAGAGCCACCAAAATCTATCGTGATTGAAGAAAATGGCGTTAAAATCAGCGTGAACATTATGGAAGGCCACAAAACAGGCTTCTACATGGACCAACGTGATAGCCGCAAAGAATCGATGAAGTACGTTAAAGGCAAAGATGTCCTTAACTGTTTCTCATATACAGGTGGCTTTGGCCTTTACGCACTTAAAGGCGACGCGAAGCGTGTTATCAACGCTGATGTATCTCAACTTGCTCTTGATACCGCTAAATTCAACGCTGAACTTAATGAGTTTGATATCTCGAAAAAGCGCGCTGTATTCCTAAACGCTGACGTTTTCAAACTGCTTCGTGAGTACCGTGATCAAGGCACTAAGTTTGACGTAGTGATCATGGACCCACCAAAGTTTGTTTCAAGCAAGAATAACCTAACTTCAGGCGCTAATGGCTACAAAGACGTTAACATGCTTGCGATGCAAATCCTGAAACCAGGTGGCACTCTACTCACCTACTCTTGCTCTGGCTTAATGGGTACTGATTTGTTCCAAAAAATCATCGCTGATGCAGCATTAGATGCAGGCCGAACGGTTAAGTTCGTCGAGCGCTTCGAGCAAGCAGCCGACCACCTAACAGACACTGCCTACCCAGAAGGTTTCTACCTGAAAGGTTTTGCTTGTAAGGTTCTTTAAATACAAATTACCAGTCTAAGAAACAGCGTTACAGTTCATAAAAAACCGAGATTCTTCAATCTCGGTTTTTTATTAGTATCAGCAAACTCAATCGTCTTTAATAACTAGGATGTCAGACAAACTATTCGTCAAGTCTGCAGCGGAGAGGCCATCAAATTCAATTTTAACTTGCTGCCCACCTTTTTCTACAACCATGGCGGAGTTAACTTCGCCTCCTTCAACCTCGATGTTGTCTAACAACTCAGTGACTTGTTGTTGAGTTGGCGCATCAGCAAATAAGTCAGACAAATCAACCTTATCTCCTTCCGCGATGCTAAAATCGGAGATTCGATCGGTACTTCCATCTAAATCACCATCAACCCACTTGAATATATCAGCGTCATCACCACCAATAAGGATATCGTTTCCGAGACCACCAATCAGCGTATCTTGACCAACTCCACCTTTAAGTGCGTCATCACCACTCCCACCATCTAAGTAGTCATTACCAGTACCACCATCGATAGCGTCGATACCTGCTTGTCCGTAAACTGTATCGTTACCGTCACCAGTGAAAGCAATATCGATGCTGTCATTCTTATTCATACTTGGTCTATAACTATCGCCTTCCGATACAAAATCATCACGCTCAGCCGCACCGTCTTTAGGGTTCTTGGCTAATGACTCACTCCCCCCAAGGTAAACCGTGTCGTTTCCACCTCCTAGTTGAACGTAGTCACCACCTTTGCCAACATCAACAAGGTAATCGGTGTTTGTATTATCAAACGTTGATGTTCTCTCATTTTCTGTATTCCCAGCAGAGAATTGATGCTTCTGCCATTGAAGGTCAGCTCCATCTACGGTAATCGTGTCGGTGACATCTCCAGAAGAACTAATCGTGGTTGGTGTTACGGGCTCAGGAACCTCGATTTCTGCAGTTGCCGTAGAGCTTGCAAATTTGTCCGCTCCCGTAACATATTGCTCTTCACTAACTGCTTCAACTGTAATACCAAAATCACGATTTCCAGTATAATCCGCCGGGAATACTAATTGAGCACTTACCGTCCCCACAACTCCAGCTGCATCAACAGCAAGTGCAAGTATGTAATTACTTGTACCATTGACTGGCGTTTGCAGTACTCCATCTACATACAGTTTCGCCCCTGACGGAATACCACTCACCGTAACCGAATCACCTTTAATGATTTCACTGCCATCCGTATCTTGCAAAGAAACCGTTATATCGACAGGGATTTCCTGTTGTTGAACAATACGATAGCTTCCATCTATGTTGTTTAGTTCAACGATAGCATCAGAGAAAATCAATCGTTCAATTTCATATAAGTGGTCTCCATTTTCATCAGAAGGAGTATATTGATCATTAGGTGTATCGGTCCCCTTCGTATCTCGCACTAGCCAGTGGCCGACACCTCCACCATTATCGCCTAGATCTGTGATTATGTACTGAGAAACTGGACCTGAGTAAATTACAGTGTCATACCCATCGACACCTATATCACTGGTAGTTTCATCACCTTCAATTTTGTCATTTCCAGCGCCTGATACGAACCAATCGTTGCCCGCACCACCTATATAGTGGTCCGAGTCCTGACTTTGGTCACCAACATAAAGCTTGTCCTTAGATCCGCCTTGATGTAAGTGCTCATGAATATCCGCGTTAAGTACTCTGCCTTCCTCAAAACCATCTAATTTAAGTTCTGTAAGTAGTGTGTTTTTCTCTGTAGTAGTCAACTGGGAGAACCCAACAAGTTCTTGATATACGTCGATACCGTTGGAAAAGGTAATATCCCCAATGGAAACAGCTACTAATGGGGCATCAGCCACAGGCGTAATATCTACCGTAAGCGTATGCTCTTCTGACGTACCATTCTCGTTTACAGCCTTGAACTTAATTTCAGCGTAGTCATTCGATTTATTGCCTACACCATCAACATTAAAGCCGTCATAACCAGATTCGTTAGCATCTGGATTAAAGCCGATCACGCCTGAAATTAATTGAGCCGATGTAATCTGACTCGAGTTTAGTGGCTGCCAATTTGGCTCTTGAACAGTACCAAGGTTAATCACCAACGCTCCATCGAGTGGTTGATGAGTTATCACTATATCGTTGCCAGACTCAATCCCAAAATCATCAATCGATAGCACTAAAATAGTATCTTCTTGTCCAAAGGCTTCCTTACTCTCAGCATCCGGTCCAACAGACACTGGATGAACAATCAAGTCGAAGGCCCCGTTCGAAATCTCACTGGTATCTCCGACAATCTCGTCTGAAATCGCTTCAATCTTAACGTTATAAGTGCCTGGCTCATCAACCTGAATCATCAGATCAGCGAGCACTGTTTCGGCAGTACCATTTGATGTTAACCAAGCAGATATATCAACTTCACCATCAGCATTAACAACAAGCTCCTGATCTCCAAGTTTAACAATTGAACCTTCAGGCAAACCGGACACGACGAGTCTCAACGTCTCTGAACCATCGGTATCAACAAGCTGCGTAGTTATCTTAGAGACATTGATAAAGGTATCTTCCAGCCCTTCATTAATATCGAACGCTGGGTAATAACCACCCTCTAAGGATTCATGTTCAACCTGTGCCCCGATATTAACTTTATCCTCAAGCGAACTTACATCAGGAACAATATCGAAGTTGTCCGTGTTAAAGTCTACGGGTTCATTACCACCAACTGCGACACTGATAGTGGCATTACCTGGACCAGCCTCGTTGTCGTGGAATGCAGTAATTGTGTACCAACCTGATGCCGATGGTACAAAGGCTGAAGACTCATAGGTACCACCTCCACCCCAAGTTTGAGAGGCCATGGTTTCACCACCGACTTCAAGTCTAAATGAATCATCTGCATGACCACTAAACACGTATGACTCACCAGCAACTAGGAATACCAAACCAGTAAGTTTGCTCGAAATGTTTTCGATAGCTGGAGAGTTCTGAGTGCCAAAGTCTGGCGTCTGTGTGACTTCTGAAGTGTTGGCAGCACCTGCAGACTCGATAGCTTGTTCAACAACGTCCGGAGCGACACCGCTACCATTGTTGTAATCAAAGTCTAGGTTCTCCCATTGCTCTAACTTAAAACCTTCATCTAAATCTACATTTGGTGTATCTACTACTAACTTGGCAAGCGTCGTATCAGGGCGAATATCAATCGACATCGTCGTGCTAGAGCTGGTGTTGATGCCGTCCGAACTGTGGTAGTTAAACTCAGCATAATCTTGTTGATTATTACCAGTTACTACATTCTCTTCATCAGACATTGACGTACTAGATTCATAGCTTACTGGGTTGAATATCAAGAAACCTTGTTCAACCTGCTCTTGGCTTACTGATACTCCTGTGCCAATCGTTTCAGTATTTAACAGAACCCATTCATCAGTAGATTCGTTGTACAGATACATATCACCCGCGCCTGGAGCACTAGTGATAACAATCGACAATTCACTAGAATCTGCATCAGAAACGTTGAAATCGGCCCACTCAAACGTAATCGATGAACCTTGGGCTTGTGCCTCATCGCCAATGACATGTGAGTCCTGTGCTTGCGGTGCTTCATCATTATCGATGATCGTTGCAATACCTTGCTTGCCACCCACTTCGAGCGTGAAACTCTCATTTAACTCATCAATGCCGTCATCGTTAGTTGGTACCTTGATGTCAAACGACGTTACTCCCGCAGGCACAACAAGCTGACCATTAACAAGCGTCACGCCCTCAGTGAACTCTACGTTGTTGGTGAAATCTTTGTTATCACCGAGCTCAGCTGAACCGGAGTTTAACGACCAATCGAATCGAGTCTCTTGACTGCTTGTGCTAACTAGGTTCACGGTGAAGACAGCCATATCGCCTTCAATTACTTGTTCATTATTTGGATTAACCGCGTTGCTCACTGTATCGATAATTGGAGCTTCATCGTTATCAGTAATGCTACCCACTGCGGATTCACCATCAACAGTCACGGTGTATGTTTCAGCGATTTCATGGAGGCGGTCATCAATTGTCGGAATCAAGATTGCAAAATCCTTCACTCCAACTGGGACAATCAGTTTTCCACTTTGCTGATCATAGGTGACGCCATTAGTAAAACTAACCTGACTCAAGTCGAGATCTTTTTCGTCACCCGAATCATTCGCAGCATCCGTGTTCTTACCAAAAGTAACGTCCAACGCAGATTCAACAAGTGCACTTGAATCCAAAGTGACTTTAAAGCCAAGTTCATCACCTTCAACTACTGAGTCTGCTAGCAGGTCTACAGACGCAACACTAGAAGGAGTCTGTAGAGGGTTTACGATAACATTAACTTCAGCACTCGCGATTTGGCCATTATCATCAGTAATCTGATATTTAAACGTTGTTTCACCGACGAAGTCATCGCCAGTTAAATCAAAGTATACGATGCCATCTTTAATATACGCATTACCTTCCGTTTCACCGTATACATAGGTAATACGTAGATTGTCGCCATCTGAGTCTATATCGTTATTTAGAAGCTCAGAACCGATAATGCCAGCAAGCTTCGATGTTGGAATCTCAAGAATGCCGCCTTGATTCACTGCATATGCGCCTTCACTAGAGGCTTTAAAACCAGTTAGGAAGTAATCTGACGCATCATTATCATGCGTTGCTTGGTTGGAATACTCAGTTGCTTCAAACACCACAGTATCAAACGCGATTGGAGTACCATCAGGACCAAGCGGTGTTATTTCGTAAGTACCTCTATTGTTACCGTCTTCAGCAATAAACGTATCACCTGCAACCGCTACGCCATTGAGGTACGCTACCCAACTGCCTTGTTCATGGTTATCAGTGAAATCACCGTCATTACCTTCGTTTTTAAACAAGTTAGATACTGAAAATGTAAACTGAGTCGCAGGGCTATCTAAGTTGATTTCAAACTTCTCAGATTGCTGCTCTGCACGATCATATTCAATCTGTGCGCCCAATCCACCTACTTTGCCGGCAACACCAATCTTAATGCCGCTGTGTGCGAAGTCTTTATCTTGGCCATTGAAGCTAGCATTTAGCTCAGCGCCTTCGGCTGACCATGGAGAGTCGTTGTCTTCACTGAACTCACCCAGTTTAACTTCGAAGCCTTGCGGATCGTTATTCGCATTCAGGTCACCAGACTTATCGATAGTAACTGTCTTAACTTCACTTTCGTTACCATCACTGTCTACTGCTTTATATTCGAATGAATCTGACGCCTTAGCTTCAAGAGAAGTCAGCTCCCAGTTACCTGGTCCTTGTGTGCTTGCTTCCACCGAAACAATCTCAGCACCTTCAGGAGCGACAATCGTGACATTTAGATTATTGTGGGTGTCATCATAAAGGAAGGTTTGTTCTTCTGTGACACCATTACCATAATCAAAGGTGACTATAATCTCCGCTCTTGATTGAACACTATCATCAGCATTTGGGGCAAACCAGCCACCCAAACCACTTAGACCAACCGTTACTGAGTCCGCTGGACGAGAAGAGAAATCAATGTTGATTGCCTCGTCTTGGTGAATACCGCGATTAGTCGATGCAATACCGAAACCCATATGGCCTTGCTGACTGTTGTTTTGTACTAAAGGCTTAGCGTCAACGTTATTTCGACCTTCCGAGGTAATTGTGACGACATCACCATTATCAAATTTCAGTTCACGAGTATACGCATCTACTTCATCACCCCAGTTATGGAACTCTGCAGTGCTATGAGGGCCTTTATCTAATGTGGATGTATCATCAACACCTAAGAAGAAGCCTGTTGATTCTTGGTCATCTTCATAAACGATGTTGTTAGGATCTGCATACGTCTGCCCAACTACCACTTCAACCTTGTTATTTCCATCGACATAGTAAAGAGTTCCTGAATCAGGCAGCTCTGTGATGATCACGCCGAGATTTGTATCTGCGTCATTATCGTTATCATCTTCATTATCAGAAATATGGTCTGTACCATCACCTTCGATAGTCCCCATCCCGGTATCGAAAATAACTTGCGAAGAGCCATCTGCATTGAGAGAAATAGAGAAGTCTTCAGCTTGTGGCGGGTTATCATGGCTATCGTCAATAGCTACATTTTTATCAGCACTAGACGTATCTAGCTTCTCAAATACATCGGTACCATCTTGGGTTACGGATACAACACTAACGTTAAACTCTTGTCCAACTTCGTATTCGTTGTCTTCTTCAGTTTGAATCTCAAAGGTCGCTGTATTTGTATTTGCGTCTACGTTTACAGTTATAACTTCAACAATATCTTCATTGCTCGCGTTTGTGTAAGAGTACTGAAGAGTAACCACACTATCTTCAGGCACTTGCTCACTTAGCGTAATCGTAAATGGGCTTGTCTTATCACCTTCAATAACTGAATCGGGACCAGTCAGGCCAACTGTAACGGTATCCTTGTTTGTGTCTGCCTCATCGACAATGCTAGCTATATCTGAGTCCTGTTTGTCATTTTCAACAAACTCGCTAGTTGAGCTAGCTTTTAGAGTTACAGTTTCTTCACCCTCTAGCAATTTATCATCAAGAACCTTGATGAAGACTTCGAAGCTATCAGAGCCGCTAGCAATAATAAGATCGGCAAGCTCTTGCTCTGAAAGCGCTTTATAATCTTGTCCATCTTTAACGTAGATCGTGTCTTCGTAATCGACACCTTTAGTTGCAGAGTCCCCTGCCGACCCTAGTGTAAGAACAAGACCAACGTTCTCTGAGACAAGCTCATCTAGGTTGATTTCAAATGATAGATAAGCCTCATCACCTTCAGTTACTGGTAGACCAGCTGTCACAGTCAGTTCTGCTACAGGTAATACATCGACATTAACTGTAACGGTATCTGTACCACCGTTGCCGTCTGACACGGTAACAACAAATGAATCATCTCCATCAAACTCGTTGTTCGGAGTGTACTTCCACTCGCCGGTTTCAGGGTCGATCTCAACACTACCGTTTGTAGGTTGGCTCACCGTGTAAGTCAGGTCAGTGTCGTCAATATCGGTTGCAGTAACCTTACCAGATACAGAGTTATCCTCTTTAGTCGATACACTTATTTGATCAGTATCGCCAATCGGCACTCCATCTTTGACAAATATTGGAGCATCATTTTCTGGAGTGACATTAATCGTAACCACTGCGGTATCAGTACCACCTTTACCGTCAGAAACTGTGTAAGTAAACGTAGCGATACCATTGAAGTCATCCGCAGGAGTGTAACGAACGGTTTGAGAACCATCTTGTAGTTCAACTAACTCAACCTGACCGTATGTTGGATCAATCACTAAACTATCTAAAATAATTAACGTATCACCATCAACGTCAGAATCATTCGAAAGTAACTCGCTACTAGGAATATCGAGAGTTATATCTTCTTGTGTCTGAAGGTTTTTAATCACTTCTTGAAATTTGATATTATCTAGATAAGTCCCACTCTTGTCGCCTTCAGTGCCAACTTCTCTAAATGAAAGGGTATTTGAACCATCGCCACTACCACCTAATAATTCCAATGACTGAGTTTGCATTATGTTGCTTTCAGGGGTGATCGTAGCAACAACTTCACCGTTCCAAATAACCTCAAGCTCAGCACTCGGCAGTCGTTCGTACATTGCCGTATCAAAAGACAGTTGGTATAGGGTACCGCTTTCCACACCTTGAATTTGTTGGGTAAGGGTTACATTGTCACCGTTACCTTCCATATCAATCATACGATCGCCGTCTGTTTCATCAACAGCATAGCCTTCTTGAACTGAATCTAAAGCACCAGTTCTTGCATCGTAGGACCAACCATCTAGTTGGTCGATTCGAGAACCCCAGCCGGCATTTGATACCGATTCATAGTCTTCAAAGCTACCATTGACGATCAGGTTATCACCTAACGCTCTTGAATCATCGTTCGCGATAGGGTCATCATTTACTGGTGTGACATTAACGGTCACTGTCGTAGTGCTTTTTTCACCATGAGTATCAACAATGGTGTATTCGAAAGTCGCTTCACCATTGAAGTCTTGGTTAGGTTCAAACACGACATTGCCATCTATCAGCAGAACAGAACCGTTTGTAGCATCGGTTGCGTTGACAGAAAAAATGGTTATGTCATCCCCATCAACATCGAAATCATTGGCTAACAGCTCACTACCACTAATAGTAAGAGCCTGATCTTCTTCCGTTATGAGTTTGGGTGCATCTATTCCGGTAACTGTAATGTTATCGATAAACGCACCAAGCGAATCAGATTCACCCGCACCAGCAAAAGCGATTAAAGTAGCATCACTACTAACATCAAACTCAGCATTTACTTGATACCAACCTTTGTTATCCGGACCATCTAGTGTTACAGAAATGCCTTCTGGAGCAGTCACTGTTCCATCCGCATGCAGCGTAATAGTTGTATTCCCAACAGTAAAAGTCATATCAGACGACGAGTTGCCGTCTTGGCGAGGGTTATAATCGAACTCTACCCTCAAAGAGTCTTGATCCGACGTATCAATTGATGTCGTCATCACCGTATTTTTATGTGGGTCTAGCTCTGCGTAAAAATCACCGTCGGTAGCATCAACAATTAAGCCGTCTCGCTCAATCTCTATACCATTAGTAAAGTCCCATACCTCTGATGGGTCTTTAGAAACAACCGTCCAACCCGCTGGGTTTGCCATATTTTCGAATGACTCAGTGAGCAATATGGTTTCTTGAACGTTTTTGTAAGAATCACTGATGGCTACAGGCGCATCGTTGACTGGCGTCACCGTCAAGTTGAACGTGCTGTCTACCGGTGTGCTGCCATCTTCGTTGCCGTCTTCAACGTTAATATCGAAAGACGCCGACGTGGTTTCGCTGCCGTCATGTTTAAACGTCACTTTACCCGCCGCCAACTGCGCCACCGTAAAGCTGCTCGACGCGACGCCGTTCACTAAGATTGTGCCGTTACTCACGTTGCTGACCGTGAAGCTCACGCCTGTGTCCGTATCGTCAACGTCCGTGTAGCCAAGATCTGCCGCCGTGATGGTGTAGCTGCCTGCTTCATCCATTTCACCCAACAGATCGCCTGTCAGCTCCGGCGCATCATTCACTGGCGTAACCGTCAAGTTGAACGTGCTGTCTACCGGTGTGCTGCCATCTTCGTTGCCGTCTTCAACATTAATATCGAAAGACGCCGACGTGGTTTCGCTGCCGTCATGTTTAAACGTCACTTTACCCGCCGCCAACTGCGCCACCGTGAAGCTGCTTGACGCGACGCCGTTCACTAAGATTGTGCCGTTGCTCGCGTTGCCGACCGTGAAGGTCACGCCTGTGTCTGTATCGTCAACGTCTGTATAACCCAAGTCAGCTGCCGAGATCGTGTAGCTGCCTGCCTCGTCCACTTCCGCCGCCAGATCGCCTGTCAGCTCCGGCGCATCATTCACTGGCGTCACCGTCAAGTTGAAAGTGCTGTCTACCGGTGTGCTACCATCTTCGTTGCCGTCTTCAACATTCACATCGAACGACGCCGACTTGGTTTCGCTGCCGTCATGTTTGAACGTCACTTCACCCGCCGCCAACTGCGCCACAGTGAAATGGTTCGACGGAACACCGCCGACTAAAATTGTGCCGTTGCTCGCGTTGCCGACAGTGAAGTTCACACCTGTGACAGTATCATCAACGTCCGTGTAGCCCAGATCCTCAGCCGTAATGGTATAGCTGCCTTCTTCATCCACTTCACCCAACAGATCGCCTGTCAGCACTGGTGCATCGTTCACAGGAGTGATATTAAGCGTAACTTCTGCTTCATCTTCCCCACCGTTCCCATCGGTCACTTTATATTTAAAAGTTGCCTCACCGTTATAGTCGGTATCCGGTGTGAATGTAATTGTATTGTTTGTGTAGTCGACAAACAGCTCACCATTAGTCGCGGAGGTAATTGAACCCACAACAATTGAGAGCTCATCACCATCAATGTCAGTATCATTCGCCAACAATTCATCAAAAGAAATCGTGATAGACGTGTCTTCAGCAGTAACAAGTTTAGATTGATTAATACCTGTCACTGTAATGTTATCTAACAACGCACCGTAGCTATCTGAAGCACCAGCGCCTGCAAATGTAAGGTCCGTAACGTCCCCTTGGACTTCGAACTCAGCCGTGATCTTATACCAACCATTTGCGTCAGGTTGCCCTATTTGGACATTAAGTCCGTCGGCACCCGATAGAGTTCTATCGGCGTGAACAGTAACTAACGTGTCACCGACTTTAAACGTCATGTCAGAAGATGAATTACCGTCTCGTCGAGGGTTGTAATCAAATTCAACACGAACGCTATCTTGGTCTGACGTATTAATACTTGTTGTGATCGCGGTGTTTTGATGAGCATCAAGCTCAGCGAGGTAGTCACCGTCTGTCGCTTCAGCTATGAGACCGTCACGCTGAATCTCTAGACCATTTGTTGCTTCCCAATCACCCAGTTCGTCGCCAGTTACTACTGTCCAACGACCTGTGTTTGTCATGTTTTCAAAGGACTCAGAGAAGAGCAGCGTCTCACTATGAGTTTCATATGTGTCATCAATCGCTACTGGGCCCTCGTTCACGTTGCTCTCTTTCAGGGTCACCGTCGCTTCCGCTGTCGAGCCGTAACCGTCGGTCATCACCATCTGGTAATCGCCACTGTTCGTGCCTTGCTCGAAGTCGTTCACCTCCGCCGAAACGCCCGCTG
>NZ_JBFRUJ010000020.1:0-62470 GCF_041474575.1 Vibrio sp. 10N.222.51.C5 | reverse complement strand
GATTTAGGAAACAAAGCCCACTCCTTCGGATAACTAAAGGTAAGGCAAACGTAGAATCACAGATTGTGAGTAAACTTTCGCGCTGAAAAGAAAAGGGGCAAACCTGTTCTAGCTAGGTCTCGCCAGCACGTTGATGGACATTTCTGAGTCAGTGATTTTGCTAAATTAGCAATTCATGAATAAATTAAAGGACGACAAATCGTTAACTTTATATCCGCTATCGGTAGTACTGCTCATACAACCTACCGTTAGAGGTGGCGCCCTTCAATAAATACTCGTTCCAGGTAAAAAGTTCACAGTGCCTTGGCATCCAATTCTCGCTGTAAACTGCTAGTAGACTTATAACCACTTATAAATTAACGATTTAATGGGTTCTGTTTATTATCGAATTGTGACTAATTCTGTAGACATAAAAACCAGGTTACATAATAATCTCAATCAAATTTCTAAATGGATCAACCAATACCTGCGCTCTCAACACTAGATGTTAAGTGGATATTCATTTCACAACGGTTGGAAAGACCATTGCGCAAGTTATGGGTAATTAATCAAATCGGAAACATCATCATGTCACTCTCCATCATAAAAAAACAAATAGCAATTACGTTGCTATTGGCGTTATCAGGATGCTCATCATCCGTCACATCTTCTAGTTCAACTGTTCCATCTGAACCTGTAGTGATCGACCGCAGCTTCAAGCCTGTAATTGGAGATAGTTACGACAATTACCTTGTGAATAGCGCTCTTTCCCTTGCTGCCTTTAATGTTGCTCAACAATACCCAAGCATCAATACTGCTCGAAATTATTACTATGATCTTTACAGTGATGATGGCTGGAAAATTAAGTTAAGAGTGCTCCGAGACGATACTGACGGAATTTATGCGTTTCAATATAACTTCACTGATGAGGATAAAGTTGTAAATCTTGGTAACTTACCAAGGCAACTGCAACTTGAATACAAAAAGGCGTTAGAAATATACACGCCTGAAATGCAAGAACTACATCAACTCGCAACAAAATACAGACAAATTTATCGCCTTGTGAGCGATGCCAACCCTGACTTAGAACTAGAATCGGAGGTTGATTTCTACAGCTTAAGCAGGAAAAGCTATCCATTCATATCATTTAATGCAAAGGACAATCTTAGCACTCAAGTATCGGATATTTCTGAAAGTATAAAGAGTGGTGCTAAAGCTGATTTCATTGACGCTCTTAAGTCTGACCGTTTTGTGTTTTGCTCAGGTAACCCTGATAACTTAAAACTGTGCACCAACAAAAAACCAGTTGAGCTTTACGGACTAAAGATGGGAATAAGCAGTAGCTGTGAGCTAACAAACTCGAGAGATTATTTATCATCTAGTTCTCCTTTTTACAGCTTTAATAACAATGGCAAAAATCCGATTTTTATCAAAGAGCAGAGGTACATAAAGGGTAATAACCTCTCCCTTCCAAAAATCGATAAAGTTAGATTTGCTTTCCTAGAATATGGGGAAGGCAAGTGTGAAGATAAATTGGTTTTAATCGAGACCTCGTTTAAAACCCAAAGTGAGTCCGTCTTCCAAGATGTTCGAAATTTTGTTGCAAGAAAAAACTACAAAGAGACCGGAATGGACATTCCGTATAACAAATACCGAACAAGGAGTGTTGATTTCAGATCTCAACAAACTGACATTTCCGTTAACCTTTCATACGAAGATAAGTATATGACGCTTCGTTACAAGCATGACTCATATAATTAACGGTCTTAAGTACTCGATGACCAATCCTAGTCATCGAGTACTCATAAAAACGTGCTAACGGGTTGCCTAATTTTGACAGCGCTCATGATCTTAAATATGAGCGCAATAAGTCAGATTTAGTAGGTAATTAATTGTAAGTAAATGAATTATGAACTGATCGGTTAGATCAATACTAGCAAAAGCACACGAAATAGTTTGTTCTTACATTGAGAACGTAATCAAGTAAAACTCATAGTAGGTAAAAGCGTGTTTGCTATCGTCGGTTCATATAACCTCTGCGGAATGAAATAGCAGAGGAAAAGTGATAACTTTTATTGAAAATGATCAGACTTTATTGGAATCCAACAAACTATATTGTCCTCCGACAACTCGAACGACATTCAAGCTTAATATTAGGTTTTGTAGGGAAAACGCACGCTCTCAGAATTGTGTAGTGTATTTGATCTAACAGGTTTTGGGGCAAAAATGAGTTATGTCACTACTCATTTTTGCCTTTTTCATTAGCATTAAAACTCAATCTATCGACCGTATTGCTCAATAATAAAGTGCTCAAAATCATCACACATTTGGTCATTCGACTTTGCATTATTCGCTAATTCAGTTGCTCCATCAACGATCGATACCTTCGCATTCAAATCCGCGACTGGTGCACGTTCTCTTGTCGACAGCTGTTTGATTTTTTGCTCCTCAATCGCCCAAGCCTCCTCTGGCGATAAGTTACACTCGTCAGCGAGATATTTGGCATTAAAACCTTCCCCAGTCAGGCTTTCGATTGTACCGTTATGGTTCACGCTATTGCCTTTATGCCAATAGTGTTTCGCCAACAAAGGCCCGATCTCTGGGTTATCTGTTAAGTAACCAAACTTGTCGGTGAAATAAGCTCGTGTTTGATACACCGCCATATGAGCCAATAGATAACCTTGGTATGAGCAAGATGCTTCATCAGACAATAAGTGAGGGATCGCCATCAGTGGACGAGGGCTGCAAGACAATCCAAGAATTGCCTTTTCACTGCTACGAGCAAGTGCCGTGATTTTTTCAGGCGTGAGGTCTTCATCAGCTAATTCGTACAGGGCTCGCTCGAAATATGGAACCACAAGAATGCTGCGTTCTTGGTAAGCTCGGAAGGGCTGTTTATTGTCGATGATGGCTTTAATTAGATCATCTGGCACAGGTTGCCCGTCCGCATTTAGAGCGTACTGTTTTAGCCAGTCAGCGTCATTTAACAAGCTGTCGCAGAACATGGATTGTGTTTCAGCATAAGCCATCGAAGTCGGCGCAAACTCTTGAGAGAAACAAGGGGCGTTCATTTTTACATTAGCAAAATGCGCCGCGTGACCACCTTCGTGAAATAGTGTGTTAATCCCATCATAGCCACTGCCTATTTGATCGGGCTTAGCGTTGCTAGTGAAATTAACTTGGGCCGCAACCCAAGCATCTTGGTCATAGAAAGAAGGGATAGGGCCATGGCAGAAGCCATTAGGGTACTTACCTTTACGATCAAGCAGATCCAATTTTAATGTCGCTTGAGAGTATTCGATGTTGAGGCGACCAAAAGATTCAATCCAGCGTCGAAGTGACTTTGAGAACGGAACATAAGGATCAAGATCATTCATAACGTCACCTGCAAAAGAGTAGGTAAAGTTATGGGCTTGAAGTGCATTCTCGCCTTTCTGCTCTGCCAAATTGGCTAGGCTTTGCTGATGGCTATCACGCGTGCGTGCTTCGAAGTCATCCAGAATCGTAAACAGTTGTTCTGTCGTCATCTGTTCGGTTTTTACCACCGAGTAATCAAAGAAGGTTTTAAACCCCAGTGATTGAGCAAATTGGTTACGTTTTTTGATCAGCTCAATAAAGCCGTTAACCAGCAGCCATTGCTCTAAATCTAATAATGCTTGATGTGCAGAAAGCCTAACTTGTTCATTACCATTACTTCTAACGGCTGAACCTAAAACGGGCAGCGATCCTTCTGTTTCATCACCTGTTTCATTTACGTAAGTCATTACATGATTCTGTTTTTTCTCAAACAGTTCAGCCTCAAACTTTATGAGATCGGATTTAAGCTTCTGTGACTGCTCAGACTCAATAGCGTGAGATCTAAAGGTCGCCAACCAACCATTCAAGCCTGTCAGCGTACTCTCTTTTTCGAGAGGATCTTGAATTTCATCAATAGCAGCGAGTTGCGTTTCGATAGCAGTAATCTGTTCGGCAGAGCTTAGAAATTCCGTCCACTGAGTCTGTGCGAGTGTCGAACCATCGTGGTCGTCACTGATACCCATATATGTATCCCAAAAGAAGTCTTCTTTCGCTTTATGAGTCGCAAGATACTTTTGATTCAATTGGTTGAGATAGTTCGTTGCAGTCATGACATTCCTTGAAATTTAACCAGTAATTTCAACATTATGACACATTCATTGAATGTATTTTGTGACGATAGATATAACTGAATGCAGTCACAGCCTATCGGTTTACTTTACAGCGCATTAGTGTTAATTAACTGTTAATGGTTTGTTGTTTGCTAGTATTAACTAAAGAGAGTGTGCTGATTTATCCGGCTTTTTATTGAGTAAATTGATGTTCTCAAGGTCAGCGTTTTTGTAAGGAAGAGGTTTAGGATGGATCCTATTTTATATATCGAAGTTGGTGGTGTTGTGTGGCAAGTATTCCCTGATGGGACTTGGCTTCAATTACCTGCTACGCAGCCAAAAGTTGAAGGCGTGCAAGTCGTCAGCATTGAACCTCAGAATTTACAAGAGGCTCAGCCCCTAACCGAACCACAAATCGCCGCAGTTGAACAACAGTTGGAAAAGGTGGTCACCGAACTCGTCAACAACATTGAAAGCGCACCTCAACAGCCTAACTCAGTAAATGACCAACCTAGTTCCAGCGCCTCTTTTATTGTTTATGTTCGTTCCACCTTAGATGAAACGCTCGCTGAGGCGGGTTTTGATACGCGTCCTGCAGAATATGCCGACGAAGATACAACCTCGAATGAGGGTAACCTTGATATTCTGTTACCTAGTGCACTATTAACCGTTGATATTTTGGATGGTGGAGACGGTTACGAAAATCAGTTTGAAGTACCAAGTGTCACGATTACGGGCACGGCAGTGGATGTTCGAGACGGGCGTACCGTTGTTCTGACCATCACTGATGTTAACGGAAACACAGTAACCACCACAGCCATCACAAGCGATGAAACGTATGTCGTCAATGGCGTCGACCTCTCTTCATTGGAGGAGGGGGATCTTCAAGTCGATGCTGTCATTGCTGATGATTTTGGCAATAGCATTGCAGCTAACGATTCCACAATCAAAGACACATTAGCCAACATTGAGGTTGACTTCGATGGCTTTGGTGATGAGTTTTACAATCAATTTGAAATATCGAATGGGGTGCTAGTTGGTACGATTGCCAATGTAGAAGATGGGCAAACCATCAACATTTCAATTACCGATAGCCAAGGAACGATACAAGAATACACAACGGAAGTATCCGGCGGAACTTGGACTCTGACTCTTCAAGACTACTCAAGCTTTGCAGAAGGTGAGCTAACCGCTGTTGCCAATACTATCGATATTGCTGGAAACCCTACAACAGCGACCGACACGATCGTGAAAGATACGCTAGCGGACATCACCGCTGCGGTTGATGATGGTGGCGACGGTGTCCTCAATAGCTTCGAAATTCAGTCGGCTAAATTCTTTGGTACGGTACAGAACGTAGAAGATGGCCAAACGGTCAATATTCGTATTTCTGACAGCACAACGAATGTCATTGTTCTGACGGCAACTGTGATTGATGGTGCTTGGTCAGTTGAAGGCGTGGATCTAACCAGCTTTTCCGATGGTGGCATTCAAATTGAGGCTGACACTGTTGACGTTGCCGGTAACCCTGCTTCTGCAATAAATAGCGCAGGGCAAATTGTTATTGATACTGTTTCGCCTGTTATAGACATTGATACGCTAGACGGTTTTAGTATTTTGGCATTTCGTGGCGGCCAACTTACAACCATGCAAGGCACAACCAATGTTGCCGAAGGTCTTCCCGTTTATATTGAAGTTAATGATGGCTCTCAGACTCTTGTGTTTGAGGGTGTTGTTGATGCATCAGGTAATTGGGTTGTTGAAAATATCGATGTCTCGTCCCTAAACTTGGCGTCAGAATGGACGGTTGATGCCAAAGTTTTCAATACGGTAGGCAATCAAGCTATCGATGATATGCCAAGCATTATACTGCCCGAGTCGGTTGTGTTCTCAGAAACTGTTGTCGGGATTTTTGGAAATCAAACTCAGACCTCTGATATTCGCATCGATTATGCGGACTTCTCTTTTAGCGATGATCAAAGCATCGCAGAGTCACTAACTTCTCAAACCCTATCGATAACCGTTGCTGTATCGGCTGATAAACAAAGCCTCATTGGCACACGAAGCGATGGGCAAAAAGTATTCGATGCGTCAATTTCCGGCAGCAACGTAAATATCAATTTTTATAAGGCGATTGATCAGGAAGCTGGGTTAGATTCAATTCTGACGGCTTTGCTCATCGAAGGTTTGCAAACCGATGCTGATGGTACAACGGAGTTAGTGATAGGACGTTTACCTATTGTCATCAAAGATTCTGAACCTCTGGTTTTTGATGAGTCTTATCAAATGATCGAGGGTGAGATTGCGTCAGGGAACGTGTTGAATAACGACATCGATTTGGATACTCAACTTACGATAAAAAGTGTTGAAGTTGATGGTACGACCAAGACGATTGTTGGTGGCTCTCCGGTTTCATTTGCTACTAGCGAAGGCACCTTGACCGTATTTGCGAATGGCCACTGGACGTTCGTCGCCAACAGGAATTTGGACCACACAGTTGATCAGAACATCACCTTCAACTATGTTGCTGGCGACATCAGTAATGATTTCGGAAACGGCACTGCGGTCATTGATATTTTTGATGGTGATGCAGGGCTAGTTGTTGATGGGACAACGACCAGCTCTGAAGGTGATGTGTCTGATGGAATTCAAACTGTAGTCGGCCAGTTTACCGTTTCCGCTGGATCAGATAATCCAGATCCCGCTTCTATTGTATTTAATGCTAATACTCCGGTGCAGTTAGACGCCTTGGGCTTGACGACCGGAGATGAGAACTTTCCTCTAACCTACACGTTAGCGAATGATGGTAAAACGATTACCGCACAAGCAAATGGTGAAACGATATTCACGCTAACGTTGAGTGCAGTCGCTAGTGGTATCGATGTTCTAGCAGATGTCACATTAGTGTTAGAACAGCCTATCAACCACCTGTTCAGCAACGACTCCATCACCCTGCCACTTATTATTGATGGAACGGATTTAGATGGCACTTCTTTAAAACAAGGGCAATTCGACTGGATCATCCAGGATGGAGCCGACCCAATATTAACTTCAACTAGCAATGCTGCTGTGGACGAATCAGGTCTTATTCACGGCAGTGTTTCAGATACTGGCACTTTCAATCTCAACGTCGGAAGTGACTTTGTTGAGTCTGTATTTTTTGATGTTGGAGATCAGCCGCAGTTGTTTAGTGGGGGTGTACAGATCATCTATGTGGTCTCTGCAGACGGAAATGAACTTACTGGTTATGTTGGCTCTGAAAGTGCTGAAAATAAAGCGTTCACCTTGAGCTTTACCTCTCTGTCAGGTGAGATCGATACTGATGTCACTTACACCTTTGAACTATTCAAGGGCCTCGACCAAACGAATGGAACCGACCAAATTCCTTTTGTCATCACAGCAAAAGATGATGACAACGATGAAACTCAATTAACCTTGAACGTCTCGATTACGGATGGTGGGGAGCCTACGATTGGCTCTGGCATGGTCGAGTTGAGTGAAAACCCTGTTGCTGATACAACCCCGTCTGGTGTTGGAACAACAGCGAGTGTAAGCTTAGCCGTGAGTGCGGGCAACGATCCACTCGTGTTCTTGGGGTTAGATGTGACAACTGGCCAAGCCGTTCTTGATAGTGACGGTGAGGCGGTGACACGTAATGGTGAAGCATTGTCTTGGCGAGATAATGGGGATGGAACGTTTGATGCGGTATTGTCGAATGGCGATGCTGTTTTCCAAGTGAGACTTCCTGAAGATTTTAGCTTAGAAGCCAATGGTTCCACGAATGTTACGGTTGAGATTGATTTGTACCAGTCAATAGACCACGGAACCGGTGTGAAGGACACAGAGCTGTCGATTCCAGCCTCAATCGTCACCATCGATTCAGACGGTTCACGAGATACACAAGAATCTGATATTAAGATTTACGATGGTGCAAACCCTAAAATTACTGTTATCGGAAGCATTTCTGTTGATGAAGACGGTCTGCTTGGAGACAGCGAACAGGTTGGTGTTGAAGATTCTAGCCCTTCGTTAGGAATAATCGAAGGTTCCGATGATGTTGTCTCTGTGACGGTCGACACCGCTGCGTTTGATGCACTTTCATATTCGAGTGCAGGGAAAGACATTTCACTGCAAGCTGTCGATTCTGATGGTTGGTATTACGGTCAAGATTCTGATGGAAACAATATATTTAGGATTCGTTTTAATACTGACGGGACAACAGAGTTCGACCTTTATGCACCTCTCGATCACGCCAATGCTGATGCAGAGAATAATCTAGCCCTCAATTTTGAACTGGTGGTCAACGATGCGGACGGCGATAGCTCTGATCCGGCAATTTATTCTGTCAACGTAACAGATGCTGTCCCAGTTGCGCGTTCAGGGGCAATTGAAATGGTTGAGGGTGATGACCTTAATGGACAATTTCTAACAGAAAAATTCGCAGGTGCCGATGGCGCAACCATTGTAAGTTTTGACTATCGCGGTACTACCTATACCTTTGATAACGCAGGCACTCCTATCACGATTAATCTAATTAATGATTATGATGGTGGGTCTACTTACGGTCAGTTTACGCTTTCTTCAGATGGTAGCTACCAGCTGACTACAAATCCCAATGTATCAACAAACCCTGCAGATCCTAAGATCGTCGATGACATCGATTATCTGGTGCGAGATGCGGACGGTGATAAAGTTACCAGTACTGCTGAGCTTATTCTGGATGATAACGAAGGTTTTATTCGTTATGAAGATTCTGAAACCACAGAAGACAATGACGCGATTATCGTTGTAAGTGTGGCAACCGGCGATGTCGACCAAAGCGAAACCGTTACTGCTATCGAGTTCTCAGAAGCATCGCTAAACGGTGGTAGCTTGTACCTTGATGGGGTGTTGCTTCAAGTTGTAGACGGCAAGGTCACCTTGTCTGGAAGTCAATTGGCAGCGATTGATAGCCAGTTCACTGGGCCTAATGGACAGTTGACTTATCGTCCCGCGCTTCATGAATCCAATACCACCTCAACGGTTATCCTAGCGATCAACGCAATCATTAACACTGATACGGATCCTAAAGAACTGACAGCTGATGTTGCAGTGTCTGTTTTACCGGTGGCTGATGCACCGGATTGGTCGGCTTCCGTATTCTCCTATCATTCAGTAGAAGATGACTCAGACCCAGTCAGTTTGGACATAACAGCTCAGCTGGTGGATCAAGATACGTCAGAAACATTGAGCTACCAGATTAGTGGGATTCCTGACGGCTTGAATTTGACGTTAAATGGCAACGCAGTCAAAGAAGGGAAATCTTACACACAGGCTCAGATTGATAAAATGGAAATCAGGGCTGACGACAACCTAGCGGGTCGCTTTGAGTTTGAGATTACTGCGGTTGCAACAGAGTCTGGCAATTCATTCGCTGACCCAGATGATAAAACGGCAAGTATTGTACATACCGTTACTGTCGATATTTCACCTGATGCTGATACTCCTCATGTGTCTGTTAAAGACTACAAGGGACTAGAGGATGAAGCTATTTACCTCAAAGACGTTATTGAAGGCGCTTTGGCGGACACCGATGGTTCTGAATCGTTAAGTTATATTATCCAAGTTCAAGATGGCTGGTCTGTTGAAGGTGATGGTACCGCAAAGATAGGCAATAATTCCTATTCAGTCACTGCCGAAGCTATCGCCAATGGTGTTGCTTATATTCAGCCTAAAGAAGACATCAGTTCCTTTACTGAAGATCTGTCAATAGACGTAACAGCAATAGCGACTGAGTCGACGATCGATTCACTTATTCCTATCAATGGGCAAGCGTCAAGTGATACAAAAACCATCAATATCTTTTTGAAAGGTGTTGTGGATGAACCTATCGCGGTAGACGGTGGTAATGGTCATTGGCAATACGACAGTGACAGTAAAGTCATCAGCAACCAATCGGTCTTGAATGAAGATGGGTTAATACAGCTCGACTTCCGCATACAAACGACGGATGACGATGTTTCAGAAGAGATCAACATACTGCTTACTAACATTCCTGAAGGCACTTTGCTGGTGGATGCGTTGGGTGAACCAGTATCGCTGACGATTGCGTATGTTGATGATGTGACAGGACCCGTATTCCAAGTCTCTAACGCTCAACTGGATGATCTGTATCTCAAGCCAGTTCTTGATTTTAGTGGTGAATTAGAACTCACCGTTATTGCTATCTCAACTGAGCCCGATGGTGATTCGGGCGAGTTTCCTATGACACTTAAAGTAGAGCTAGCGCCGGTCGTTGATCAAGAAGACGGTCAAGTGGTCAGTACTCAAGGCATCGAAGACAGTCAAATCGGCCTGAACCTTGAACCTTCAGTGAATCAGGATCTTGATGGCAGCGAATCCTTGACGGGATATGTCATTGATAGCCTACCTGCAGATCTCACTCTTTATTTTGATGGGAGTGTTATTCAGGTCCCAGCTTCAGGCTTAGATTTGGATACTCTACTGGACTCAACAACGCCAACGCTTTCGGATCTTCTAAGCAGCGGCAGGCTTTCTGTTACAGCGACAGAAGATTTAAGCGGAACATTCTCAATTCCTATCACCTATGAAGTCACGGATACCTCTCCAACTGGTGCAACGGATATTAAAGATATTACTGGTTCTATTAGCGTGACTGTAGATGCTCGTGTCGAACTAGATACTCGATTAGAAGGCTCTACAGAGCTGTTACAGAGTACAGACGGCTCGCCTGTTGATATCTCTAACGCCGTGACGTTCGTCGACGCGGATATCGATGGGTCAGAGTACCTCGATTATATTTTGATCGAGATTCCCGACGGCTATTCGTTGATTGTTGAGCACCCTAATGGTGCCGCTCAAGATAGCTCTGGGAATTGGATCATATCTGCGGATGGGTTAACGAGTGACTCTTTCCAAGAACTCGCAGCGTACATTTTAGATAATGCGACGATTTCCAGCCCAAGTGATACTCCGGTACTGGATATTGTGGTTCGTGCTCGTGTGATTGATGGTGATGATGCGAGATATATTGATGCGACTTTCCCGCTGCAAATTACTGGTCATGACGGCGGTGGCGGTTCTTGTGACCCTGTTGGCCCACCAAGCCCGATTCAACCCGATGGCGAAATTAAAACACCTGAAGGGGAAGATATTGATCTCACTGGCTTGCTAAACACCGATGTTGGCAGTGATCCAGACAATGAAATCTCTTTCTATATTCCTGCCGATTCACTTCCTGAAGGCGTTGAGATCTCCGGTGATGGTGTGATTGCTGAATACGATGCTTCTGGTGAGATCGTCGGTTATTCAATCACTGCAGATGGACTTTCGAAACTAACGTTAACGGGCTTGGATGAAGATTTTGCAGGGTGTATTGATTTCACCATAGAGACAATTGAGACCTCACCATGTAGCGGTGATACGGTGACGACGGCCCAAACCATTAGTATCCAAGTTCTGCCTGTGGTCGATGACATTACGGTTGAAGCCGACTCCACAACCATTCAAGAAGACATCGCGACAGACCTTAACCTTGAACTGGTTCTTGGTGATAGCGTTGAAGATGGACAATTAATCACTGGTGAAGGCAATAGCGCTACCGGTAAAGAAACCGTTAACTCTCTAACGGTGAGCATTTCGAATGGAGCGACCTTGTCTGAAACTCCAACTGACACCGGGTTGTTAGTTGATAATGGCGATGGGACTTGGACGGTAACGGATCCTAGCCGCTTGAGTGATGTGTTGGTAACACCACCTGAACATTACAGCGGCGATATCACCTTCACGGTAACTGCAAATATTACCGATGAAGCGGATTGTGTCGTTGAAACGGATACGCAAGATAAAACGACCGTAGTCACGATCACCGTTGAGCCAGTCGCTGATGCGGCGAACTTGGTGACAGAGGATATAGTCGGCGACGAGGATAACTACATTTCATTGTCATCACTTAGCGCAGAGCTCATTGACCAAGATGGTTCTGAAAACATGTCGCTTTCGTTAAAGGGAGTTCCTGAAGGCGCAGTTGTCGCTATTAAAATCGGAGACAACTATGAGTTGGTTCCAAACAATGGTGCTGATGGCGGTATCTTCGATGGAAACCCTACCTATGAGTGGCAGTTAGATCCAAGTCAGTTATCTAATCTAGTCATTCTGCCACCAAGAGACTTTAGTGGTGACATTAATCTGTCTCTAGAGGCGATTACTCAAGAAATTGGTACGACGGATATCCGTTATACACAATCTGAATTTACTGTAGGTGTTAACCCTATAGGTGACAAAGTTGAGTTCTTCGATTTACCTGAACAGCTCACTGGAAGTGAAGATGATGGCATCGTGATTCCTCTTGATGCCAATAGCTTTGAAACTAACAGTGATGAGTTTTTAGCGATTACGGTAACAGTGAATGGAACTTCGGACCCATCAGGGTTAGTTGGGTTAGACCGAATTCGAATTGGATCAGAAACCAGTTCTTTCACCAGTGTTGGTGGCATCATACAGGCGACGATCCTCGTTAAAGCAAGTTCTGTTGATGAGCTCGAATTCTTTGCAGGCGATGCGTTTGGTAACCTCGATATTACGATTACCGGCCGAACGGTTGATCAAAATACGGTACTCGGTGAGTTAGTGGTCGACACGGGTGACCCGAGCTCGCAAGACATGACGCTTATTATCACACCAGAGCCTGATGCACCGTTATTGAGCGTTGAATATTCTTCGATCGTGGCAGAAGCAAGTGGCACGATTCCTCTTGGTTTAGACCTTTCTCTTGTAAACCCTGCTGATTCAGAAGTGGGCTTCATTACAATTCATGATATTCCCGCAGGTTTGACGTTCTCACACGGCTCTATGGTCTATGGTCAATATGTGGTGGACTTGGCAGATGTGCCTAACCTAGCGATTACCGGGGGCTACAACAGTGGTGATCAATTTGACCTAACGATAGAGCCGTCTGCAGAGATAGGCAATAACCAAGCGGTCGGGTTACCCCAAACCGTATCGATTGAGTTTGTCGCTGAAGGGGATTCTACGATTACCGCGACAGATGATAACGATCTGTTGATTGGCGGTACAGGCTCTGACAATTTTGTGTTCGCATCTTCAGGCTTAGGGAGTGCAGAAGCACCAAGCTACGATGTGATTCAAGATTTTGATGCGTCTCCAGACACTGATGCAATTGACCTCTCGGGTATTTTGGGAAGCCTAGGGCTTAATACAGGGCTAGGGGCAACACAATATCTAGATTTAGAAGAATCTGGTGAAGGTGTGACCATTTCTATTAAACCTAATGGTGACGAAGACGTTCAACAAAACATCTTGCTAGCTGATGTCACGTACGACGATCTATATCAAGGTGACAGTAGCAGTGCATTAGAAGCACAAATTTTACAAAAAATGATAGAAGACAATAATTTAACGCTGTAAGTTAGATGTACAGTCTATAAAAGGAAGTTTAGATTGGTAGAACAAAAAGACAGCTGGCTAGCTTGTGTTGAGTGGTTGTGTGAGCATTTTAATGTTCGCAGTCACCCTTCCAAAATAGTGTCTGGCCTACCTTTAAATGAAGGCAGGCTCAATGAATCCCTTTTTCCAAGAGCGATTGAGAAATCGGGGTTAACGCTGAGCCACGTTAAAAAAGAATTATTGAATCAATGTCAGTTCCCTGTTGTTGCTGTTGAGTCCGCGACAGGGTCTCCTCTTGTCGTAACCCAAAGCTCCGTTGGCGACTTTCAAGTATTGAATTGTGAATCCAACTTAAGCCAACAAATTCTCCTTAAAGACTTAGTCATTAAAGTGGATGCATTTGTTTGGCAAGTGGGTGCTCAAGCGCTTGATGACGCCCGTGTTCAGGCACATGAGCGCAATGACAGTAAATCCAACACCCGTTGGTTGTGGCGGGTGGTCAAAGAAGTGAAGCCTTGGTATCGCGATCTGTTTATCGCTTCGTTCTTGATCAACGTGCTTGCGCTAGTGGTTCCGTTATTTACCATGAATGTGTACGACCGTGTTGTGCCAAACCAAGCGTTTAACACGCTTTGGGTATTAGCAGCAGGCGTTGGTATCGTTGTTATTTTTGATTGGGTATTGAGAAGCTCACGAAGCTCTGTGACTGATATGGCTGGGCGCTATATTGATAACAAGTTGTCTTCTCAGCTGTTCTCGAAAGTCCTTGGTATGAAGCTCGAAAATCGACCTCAATCGGTAGGCGCATTTGCCAGACAGCTTCAAGACTTCGATAGCGTGAAAGATTTCTTCACTTCTATCTCGTTAGTCACTTTAGTCGATCTGCCATTCACTTTGTTATTCCTACTGCTTATCGGCTGGCTCGGTGGCGCAATGATGTTCATACCTGTCGCGATCATGCTTGTTTTGATTGTGCTGAGCATCGCGATGAAAGGCAAGGTCGAGAAAACATTCGATGAAACCGCACGTCTCTCGACACAAAGACAAGCCCAGCTGTTTGATTGCTTAACAACCCTTCCGGATATCAAGCAAAACAATGCTGAGGGTATTACCCAGAAGCGTTGGGAACAGACGATTTCGTCGCTCTCTCAATGGCAGACTCAATCTCGTCATTACTCCAATATCGTGACGCACTCTATTCAGTCCAGTCAGCAGATCGTTACCATCACTCTGATCATCTTCGGCGTGTATCAGATCTCTGAAGGCTTGCTGAGTATGGGTGGTTTGATAGCTGTGGTGATGTTGAGTGGACGTGCTGCGAGCTCAGTGAACCAGCTTTCTCTTCTATTGTTGAGGTTTCAACAAACCCGTTCTGCAGTCGAAGGTTTGAATCAGATCATGGAGTTACCGCAAGAAGAGTCTAAGCATCAAGTGATTGATAAGGGTGACTTTGACGGTGGGGTTAGGCTAGATGAAGTCACGTTTACTTATCCAGAGACTCAAAGCCCTGCGTTGAAAGAGATTTCTCTTGATATTAAGCCGGGTGAGCGAGTTGGCCTTGTTGGTGCCGCTGGTGCAGGAAAAACCACGCTTTTATCGATTGTTGCTCGACAGTATTTGCCTACAACAGGGCAAGCCTTCTATCAAGAGATTGATGGGCAGTTATGGCCAACCAGTGTCTTACGTAGCGGAATGGGTTGGGTAGGGCAAACCACTAATTTGATCTTTGGCAGTGTTTACGACAACGTTACTTTGGGTGCGATCAACGTTGATGAAGAAAAGCTAAGACAAGCGCTTCAACAGTCGGGTTTGAATGGTTACATGGGGCGCTTAAGCAATGGCCTTGAAACACCTGTCGGTGAGGGTGGTCGGTTACTTTCTGGTGGTCAGCGCCAAGCCGTTGCCATCGCGAGAGCTCTGTATCGTTGTCCAAAGTTATTGATCATGGATGAGCCAACCAGCGCGCTAGATAATCAGGCCGAGATTCAGTTCTTCAATGCACTTCAAAGTATGCCGAGAGAAACCTCAATGCTGATCAGCTCCCATAAATCTTCATTCTTGATGATGTGTGATCGTGTTGTTGTATTGGATAAAGGTCAAATCGTGGCAGAAGGTGAGCCTAAAGAAATTCTCTCTTTACAGAAGAAAAGTGTACCTAAAGGTACGAGCCGCTTTAAGACGGTATCTGTGGTGAAGGGAGGTCGTCATGAGTAATGATATTCAATGGACCAACAACCACTTAGCATTCCGCTCTCGAAAGCTGATTTGGTTGAGTGCTCTACTCATTGTATCAATTATCGGTTGGGCTACGTGGGCAACATTAGAAGAAGTCGTGATCGGTGAAGGTAAAGTCGTTCCAAGTCTTTCGGTGCAAACCATTCAGAGCTTAGAAGGTGGACTGGTTCAAGAGATCATGGTGCGACAAGGCCAATCTGTAGTGAAGGGGCAACCTCTAGCTAAGTTAGAAGACACACGTTTTAAGGCGGCGTTTTTAGAGTCGGCTCAACAAGCGGATACCTTGCTTGCTCAGCAATTAAGATTAAAGGCTGAGCTGTCGACGGTCGTTTTAAATAACGATGCGAAAGAGTGGTATGAGCGAGTGGTCTTGGTGCCTCAAGATATTGCGGTTGATGTATCAAGCCACCCTGCGTTAATGAATGCCAAGGCGAACTACCGAGAACGTTTAGGACAGTTGAAGTCTGAACTGGAAGAGGCGGCACTTCGTATCGAGCAACAAGACCAAGCTCGTGTCGATACGTTTAATAATATCCAGACTCTTGAAAGCAGCCTCGAGATTGTGATTCGTGAGCGCAACATGCTGAAAGACGTGGTAGCGAGCGGTGCTGTTGCGGAAGTTGAGCTACTTAAACTCAACCGTGATGTAGTCAAACTCAAAGGTGATATTGCTAGCTCAAAAGTAGCAGCGCAGAAGCAGATAGCTGCCTACTCAGAGTCGATAGCGGATCATCGAAGTATCGCTTTAGATTTTCGTACCAAAGTGCAAGGCCAGTTGAATGAAGTGGCGAGCAAGATAGCGCAGCTGAACGAAAGCCAGCAGGCGATTGCCGACCAACTCAAGCGTACCGAAATTGTTGCGCCCGTTGATGGCACAGTCAAAGAGATCTTTGTGCGTACCATTGGTGGTGTAGTTCGTCCCGGCGAGCCAATCATTGAGATCATCCCATCAAACAGTGACCTGATTGTTGAAGCGAGAATCTCTCCGCAAGATATCGCGTTTGTTCATAACGGGCTGGGTGCGACAGTTAAATTCACGGCCTATGATTTCGTCATTTATGGCGGACTTAAAGGCGAGGTGATTTACGTGAGTGCCGACGCCTTACAAACGGAAGACGGAAACGCCTATTATCGTGCCCATATTCAGTTAAACGAAGACCAGCAACAAAACTCTGCCTTTAGCATTATCCCAGGGATGCAAGTCGCGGTCGATATATTAACCGGAGAGAAAACAGTATTGAGTTATTGGTTAAAACCTATTTTACGAGCTAAGGAAAACTCACTTCGTGAACGATGAAGTGGGTTAAAGCATAAATATAAAAGGAAGTGTAATGCATTCAAAATTCTTACTCTCTTCTTGCTTGCTAATGAGTGGGCTGTCTCAAGCAGCTTCATTAGAAGAGTCCGTGGCCTTTGCCATCGACTATAGCCCAGAGATATTGGCGCAATACTCCCGATACCAATCGGTGGTCAGAGACGGAGACGCTGCGAGTGGTTTGTATATGCCACAAGTGAACTTGTACGCGGCAGCAGGCTATGAAGAGACACGCTACAACAGTGGCAGCAAACTCGATAGCGATGATAGAGGCCTCACGAGAACGGAAATTGGCGTTAAAGTATCCCAGTTACTATTTGATGGTTTTAAAACCACATCGAATGTCGATCGACTGACGTTCGAAGCAGAAGCTGAGCGTCTAACTCTGATTTCGCGAGCTGAAAACGTATCGTTAGATGTGGTGAGAAATTACCTCGATATCCTAAAAGCAGAGACGCTACTTGAATTGTCTAAGCGTAATGTAAAAGAGCACCAAGAGATCTATCAAGATATCCAAGATAAAAAGAGCAAAGGCTTGAGTAGCAACTCGGATCTGGCTCAAATCTCCGCCCGTGTCGCGACCGCGCAGTCTTCACTTATCGCCGCTCAGAACAACCTGTTTGATTTGCAAACTCAGTATCTACGCTTGGTTGGCAAACCTGCGGTGAACTTGGTTTACCCCCGGTTTGATTACGCTCTATTACCAAGCTCAGCACAGGTCGCACTTGAACAAGCTGTCGAGAATCACCCTGAAATCAAAGCCTCTTTGCTTGATATCGACGCGGCTCGTAAAGAGATGCGCCGCGAGAAAGGGGATTACTACCCAGAACTAAAACTTGAGCTTCATGCCAATAAGAATGACAACGTATCTAACCCGCCAGGCGGTGTCGATGAAGATGCACGTATCATGTTGACGATGGATTATGACCTGTTTAATGGCTTCTCTACCGACTCCAGGGTTGAATCGTCAGCTTGGCGAGTGGAAGAGGCAAGGGCGATCCGATTACGAACAGAGCGTGAGGTTCGAGAAGGTACACAACTGGCTTGGAACGCTTACAAAATGCTTGAGCAGCAAAAATCCTTACTTCAACAGAATGTTGATGCAGCGAAAATTGCAGAGCTTGGCTATATCCAGCAATTCAATGTTGGCAGACGAAGCCTTCTTGATGTACTGGATGCAAAAGTAGAAGTGTTTTTGGCTCGAAGAAACTTCATCAGCACTGAATATGATCAAACGTTAGCGGCTTATCGAGTGTTAAATGCGATGGGTATGTTGACGTATGCGTTGAGGATTGAACATCCAGAAGAGTGGCAAGGGGAGAATAAGTAATGAGATATTTTAAACTAGCGCTACTTAGCTCTATCTTGCTAATGGGATGTGCAGAAACGCCTGATACGACAATGACACGCCACCAAATTGATGACTTAGCGGATAATGACCGAGATGGTGTGATTAACCAGCGAGATCTATGTGCCGATACGCCAGAAGGTGTAACGGTAGACATTAAAGGGTGTGCCAATTGGAAAATTGTCGAAGACGTTGAAGTATTAAGTGTGGCATTTGATTTTGATAAGTATGACCTTAAACCTGATCATACCGCTGTATTAAATGAGTTGGTGCGTTTACTAGGAGAGCAGCCTGATGCTTCGGTTACCTTGGTCGGAGATACCAGTGCTGAAGGTACAAACGTGTATAACAAAGCATTGGCCAAGAAAAGAACGGGCGTGATTCGAGACGCATTGATTGATAGAGGCATCAATGGTGAGCGAATCTTTGAACAAGAGTTTACTCAGATAACCAGCTTAACTCAGCATCTTCACAAGCGTAAGCGTAGAACGATCGCGGTGATTAAAACAGAAAGCATGGAAGTGAACCCATCTTGGAACATCTTCACTTCAGAAATGCAGCTCGATAGTAATAGCGATGTTGAGTCTAAAACGTCGATTGATCCAGTAGGAGGCCAGTAATGAAATGTCTAGCTAATAAATCGGGCTTGCTGCTTGCTGCTGTACCTGCGTTGTTCTCTGTATCGACATTTGCAAATGATGCCAGTGACATTGGTTTGGTCGCGATTGAGCCGAATATGCAGGGGCTTGTAGAAGATCTGCTTAAGAGCCAAGAGATCGACTTAGAAATCTTGTTGAGTGACAGCGTCCCAGAACAGATGATCATGCAGCGCTCGCGTGTTGGTATCACTTCCAAAAAGTGGACTGACAAAGAGATGGCAAGGTTTGATATGCGTTACGGTTATAGGCCAACAGAGCTGATGTTTACCGCTGACGTGATTGCGATTCTAGCCAATGAAAATAACCCTGCGACATCAATCACCGTCGCTGAATTAATTGATGTGTTTGGTTGTTCTAACGATCCTAAACATCCAAAATGGTCAGCAAGTAGTGATATTCGTAACGGTGAAAGCCTAGATACTCATATGTTGCCCTTTGCCATTGATCACAACCTGAAAGGCCATACTACCTTTTCAAGTTGGGTCGAATGTGGAACAGAAGGAGAATATGCCCATACTCAGTTCTTAGCGGATTTACCTGATCTGATTAATAAGATTGAAGACGAAGATGCCGCCATTGGTTACACCGTTTACTCAGATCAGATCTCTGATGTGAAATGGTTGAGCGTGGTTGATAACCTAGGTGTGAACTACGACCTAAACAAAGAAACGATCCTCTCTGGTCGTTACCCGTTAGCAACGGTTTATTACATGTACTTGAATATTCCAGCGCATCGCAAAGGCTTTACGGAACAAGAGGAGTTCTTTGTTGGGCTTACCTTGTCACAAGATCATCAAGTCGTTTTGAACCAATACGGCTTCATCAGCTTGCCGCCAGAAGCTATTCAACGTAACAAAGTCAGATTGTCGCTTGAAGAGCCTGCTATTGAAGGTGGCTACAAGTAATGGGTATGTCATTTTGTAACTGTTGTGGGAGAGTGATATTCTCTCTTTCGTAATGGTTCTCAACGTGACGGATTACGTTATTCGGTGATGAAATTATCTAGCGGGCATGTATGCCCGTTTTTTTTCGCCTAAAATTTGCGACTCGAGCAGTTGTTTGTCGTTTGGTCACGTATAATGGACACTTCATATAGCGCTAAATAAGCCCAGTCGATGAAAATCTTTCAAGTTCTAATCTTGCCTCTAATGCTGTCCCTCAATGCTATTTCATTTTCAGCGCAAGCAACCGAAAGCTGGTGGCTAAGAACAGTATTTAACAGCAGCCCAAGTCAGCCGAATTCTCAAAACTATATTAACGACATCGAGTTGATGGATTGTGGTGAGATCGAAGATACGCTGTTATGCAGTGACTTAACCCAATATTACGATCTGGATGTGTATGTGGAACTGGAACTGGGCGACTCAAGCGTTGAAACAGTTCGCTTAAACCTGCCATATTCGGACCTAAGTTACACAAAGCTTCAGGCATACCTTCGCCAAGATGGCTTTGCTCTCAGTTCAATTCGTATTGGTGAAGATGAATTCGATGTTACAGCTCAACTCGAACAAGCTCGAAATGAAGGTGTTGGTTTCGATAAGGTGGATAAACAGCTGGTCGAATTCATCAACGCGCCTCACGGTTCAGCAGAGCAACTGAGTGTGTGGAATGTGCCTAGCTTATCTTCTTCTAGCTCTACTTCTCCTTGGATTCAGTTACAGAGTGATGGTGACAACTTAACGGTTGAACTTAATCGTTTTTAATTGCTCAAATTTATAGATAGTTTCGTTATTTATTAGGCTAAACAAGCCTTTCAGGAGAACGGCTCGCGGGCAGACAGCAAGTTATAATTCATTTAAGTGTTCGTTTTTCTGCGGCTCTCACATTTTTAATAAGCGTTTAGCTTTGCCATTTGTTATACGTTGAGCCTTCGGTAAAACGAGATTAGGATACGTTCAGTATTGATAAAGGAGACAACCCATGGTTGCAAGAGTAACGATAGCGCCACAAGGCCCAGAACTTTCTGAGCTGGTGCAAGGATACTGGCGTACAGCAGAGTGGGGCATGACCCCGCAACAACGCCTGACTTTCCTGAAGCAACATATTGATCTTGGCATCACAACTGTTGATCACGCGGATATTTACGGTAACTACCAATGTGAAAAGTTGTTTGGTGAGGCTTTAGCGCTTGAACCAAGCCTTCGTGATGATATTCAAATCGTCACCAAGTGCGATATCAACCTATGTGGTGACCACACTCCAGATCGTAAGATCAATCACTATGACACCAGCGCGCAGCATATTTACCAATCAGTAAATAACTCATTAGAGCACTTAGGTGTTAACGATATCGATGTATTGTTGATTCACCGCCCTGACGTGTTAATGGATGCCGATGAAGTAGCAGAAGCGTTCGCAGAGCTACACAAAGTAGGTAAAGTTAAGCACTTCGGTGTTTCTAACTTTTCACCGCGTCAGTTCGAACTGCTTCAATCTCGACTCGGTAAGCCGTTAGTGACCAACCAAGTTGAAATCAACCCATTGAACTTCGAAGTGGCTCATGATGGCACGCTAGATCAACTGCAGATGAACCGCATTCGCCCGATGGCGTGGTCTTGTCTCGGTGGTGGTAGCATCTTCAGTGGTGATTCAGCGCAAGCGGTTCGCGTTCGTGATGAGCTAGAGGCGATTCGTCAAGAAGTCGGTGCAGACAGCATTGATCAAGTGATTTACGCTTGGGTTCGTCGTTTACCATCTAGTCCAATTGCAATTATTGGTTCTGGTAAGATTGAGCGTGTGAAGACGGCCGTTGATGCACTGAAAATCGAGCTGACGCGCGAACAGTGGTATCGCGTATGGGTGGCATCTAAAGGTCACGGTGTGCCATAGAAAGCAATTCGTATAGAAGTCAAAGCCAGCTAAGTAAGCTGGCTTTTTTGTGTTCGCCTAACATGTTTCTCCAAAACTGTGATTAAGGTGGAATAATTTTCAAAAACACTCATAATGCACTCTGTTTTTCACCAGTTGGATATTTCCATTGAGCACTTCAAAATTCTCTTCAATCGCCCTTAAACCAGAGCTTCTAAATACGTTAGATTCTCTTGGTTATACTGAAATGACGCCGATCCAAGCGTTAAGTCTTCCTACTATCCTAAATGGCAAGGACGTTATCGGTCAGGGTAAAACGGGTTCAGGTAAAACAGCTGCTTTCGGTTTAGGCGTGCTGCAGAACCTACGCGTTAAGCGTTTCCGTGTTCAGTCTTTAGTGTTATGTCCGACTCGTGAGCTTGCAGACCAAGTAGCAAAAGAGATTCGTACTCTTGCTCGTGGTATTCACAACATTAAAGTGCTGACACTATGTGGCGGTATGCCAATGGGCCCACAGATTGGTTCACTAGAGCATGGCGCACACATTCTTGTAGGCACACCTGGTCGTATTCTTGATCACCTAGAGAAAGGCCGCATTGACCTGTCTGAGCTGAACACACTTGTGTTAGATGAAGCGGATCGCATGCTAGAGATGGGTTTCCAAGACGCTTTGGATGCTGTGATTGAAGCGGCGCCAAAAGAACGCCAAACTCTGCTATTCAGTGCGACTTTCCCTAAACAGATCAAATCTGTTGCAGACCGCATTATGCGCAATCCAGAAATGGTGAAGGTTGAATCAACACACGATCACTCAAGCATCCAACAACACTTCTACAAGTTAGAAGGTTCTGAAGCTCGTGATGACGCTCTAGAGCTGCTGTTGTTGCATCACCAACCGGAGTCTGCGGTTGTGTTCTGTAACACTAAGAAAGAAGTGCAGAACGTAAACGATGAGCTAAGCCACCGCGGTTTCAGTGTTATCGAACTTCATGGTGACATGGAACAGCGTGAACGTGACCAAGCTTTGGTTCAGTTCTCAAACAAAACCATCTCGATTCTAGTGGCGACAGACGTTGCGGCTCGCGGTCTTGATGTTGATAACCTAGATGCTGTGTTCAACTTTGAATTGTCTCGCGACCCTGAAGTTCACGTACACCGTATTGGTCGTACTGGCCGTGCAGGAAGCAAAGGCGTAGCGATCAGCTTTTTTAGTGAAAAAGAGATGTACCGTGTTGCTCAAATTGATGAGTACATGGACATGCCAATCGAGCCATCTGAACTGCCAGCAAAACCAATTGCTAAGCCGTACTACTCAAACATGGTTACCATCCAAATTGATGGCGGTAAGAAAGCTAAGCTTCGTGCTGGTGATATTCTTGGCGCACTGACGGGCCAAGGCGGCATTGATGGTAAATCAGTAGGTAAGATCAATCTGTTTGCAATGCGTGCTTACGTAGCGGTAGAAAGATCTGTGGCTAAAAAAGCACTGAACAAAATCGAATCAGGTAAAATGAAGGGTCGTCAATTCCGCGCCCGAATCCTGAAGTAATTCGAGACTGAATCCCTTTGCTGCGATATGTCTAATTAACGACATTGCTAATTAATGGCATTGCAGTAAAGGGTGTTCCACAAAATGCCACTTAAGTTTCTTATTTTAGGTTTATCGACCTAGTCCTCTATACCAAAGCATTATTCATCGGGTCTTATCGAATAAAGATCGTTGATATGTTTTCCTTCGCTAAGATACCAAGTCATCGCTTCCTGTCGATTGTGAACCAATATCGTGATTGTGGTTATTGAACCATCATCAAAATAACAAAGCTCATATTCTAAATCGCTTGGATGATCAGGAATAGCGGCCATAGCTTCCCTCCCAAATATCAATCATTTTAAATACGTCAACCCAACTCATTTATAGGGTTCGTATCACGTCAAATGAGTAATAAAATCAAGTCACATCACTGCCATTAATTATTTTTAGTTTAATCATTTGCCTAAATAGCTAGATTAGCAAGTTTGGGTCTCAATTTATCTCAAAGTTCTTACGACCACTGTTTATTAAGACTACTTTTATAAGAGCTAGAATTAGCGTTATAAAAACTGGGCTAACCTTAAAGGGATGAGTTAATCGGTTTGTGGCTTTGTTGAATGTCGTGAGAGGGTAGAATGAGAAAGTGCCGGTGGTTAGTTTTAGTGATCTGTTTTCTATTTACTGGGTGCGGGACCAAGTTCGCCTATAACAATATAGGTTGGTTTGTCGTTAGCTATATAGAAGATTTTGTTTCCCTCTCAAATAGCCAAGAATCAGAGCTTGAAGAGCGATTAGATATATTACAGAAATGGCATAAAGAAACTCAGCTACCTCTGTACATCTCGCAATTAGAAGCGATTCAAAACGTAGATCGGTCGGATATGAATCCCGCTTTTATTGTGGGCCAAAGTGAACAAACGAAAGAGCATATTCGCACAATCGTCAATAAGTTCGCTCCAGATATTTACGCCTTGAGTATGCAGCTTAGCCCTAAGCAAGACAGGGAGTTTTTAAAGAACTTTCGTGAAAAGCAGCAAGACTATTATGAAGAAAGGTTGTCGTTGAACGATGACGATTCGAGAGAGCGATACCGAAACAGAATAGAAGAGCGTGCAGAACGGTGGTTAGGTTCAGTATCGAAAGAACAAAAACAGATTATTTTGGCTTGGTCTAAAGAGTGGGTAAATACCAATAGCAGTTGGCGACAATATCAAAACAACATCTATGAAGAGCTAACGACGCTGATGGCAAAGAAGAGCGACCTACATATTACTCAGCCAATTATTATGAAGTTGCTTTTAAACAATGAAGCTTATTATCCTGCTGAACTTGAGCCGCAGCTTAACCAAAATATGGAAACATCAGCCAAGTTTTTAGTAGATATGGCCGCGACCAGCAGTAACAAGCAGTGGGCGTATTTTATGAATGAGTTAGAAAGCCTCAAAGGAACGTTGGAGTCATTGCAAGAGTAGGGCGTCCCTTTTAAAGGCTAGCGGTTATTGTCGAGCTAGCTTTTCATCACACTTTAAGGTGAATTTCGGAACCTAACCCCTGTTACTCATCAGTAGTTTTGGAATCGAACTTTTGGCTGTCTTCGATATTTTCTGCATTAATTGGAAGCTCGGTTGTTGAATACCGTGGTCACTCTTCAGCTCATCGATCATTAATAACCACAACCTTGCTGTCATTTCTGAATCGGCTAATGCTCTGTGGAAAGTGCCGTCGTTATCTATGCGCTTGAATCGAACTAGGTCGCCCAACTTATGGGTCGGAGCATCTTGGATTAGCCGACGAGCAATCAACATTGAGCATGCAAACTGTCCATTGTAATCACGTCCAATATTGTCTAATTCTGCGTCGAGAAAGCGTTTATCAAACGAGGCATTATGAGCCACAAGCTGACTGCCTTGGATAAAGTCTGCAAACTCATCCATCACTTCGCTGCAACTGGCCGCAGTGCTTAACATACGGTTACTGATTCCGGTATAGCTTTCAATGAAGCCACTCACACGAAACCCTGGATTCATGAGTTGTTGGAAGGTGTCGACGACTTCGCCGTTAACGAGTTTTACCGCACCGATCTCAATCGCTCGGTCGCCCATATTGGGTGATAAGCCTGTGGTTTCGAAATCGAGAACGATAACGGAATCTGCGGAGTTTGGAGCCATCGTGTTTCCTAATTGCTGTTTGGTAGTATCGCTTTGTATGGGGCGTTTGGTGTTGCTATGGGTAAATCAGTTATTTGCTATTGCTGATAGTAAGTTCAGTGTAACCCGTCGAATCGTCATGCTCTCTGTTGAAGGTCAAGGTATCGTAGCGGTGAACAATCAATTCAGCCGTGGTCGCGATAATCGTCCCTTCAAGCAAATGCCCACCAATTACATTGCCATTCTCATCAGCAACGGAGATATGAATATGCTGGTGGTTTGGGGTTAGCGTTGCCATCACCGAGACTATTTCGAACGGAGCTTGAACTAGCTTGGTGTTGTTGGCATTAGCTAAGCGAATATTGAGTTGAGAAACACATCCGACACAAGACGCAATAGAGCCCGCGGAGATATTGTGCGCTGTCACTAGCCTCTGGATCTCTAGCTTTAGGTCTTGGCCGCGGGTTAATCTCGTTGCGATAGGAGTGATCATCTTATTGCCTCAACGTTATATGTATTTCAAAGAACAAAACGAAGCCACATAGGGCTTCGTTTTATTTTCATTTTGGCTAACGCGACTTTTCTTTTGGTTAATGCAACTTTGCATTTTCTGTCGCTGAAATTACTTAGCCTTGTTGCTGTTCTCTTTTCTTCTTAGGAACGAAGTTCAATACTGAAATGGGTACTTCTTTGCGTGGTTCGAAACCTTCAACAACGCGACGTTCAATCAAGTGACCAAGACGCTTTTCAATAATGCACAGGTTTTTGAAGTTATCTTTCGATAGGAAAGATATCGCTTCGCCAGACGCATCAGCACGGCCTGTACGACCAATACGGTGAACATAATCATCTGCTGGGAATGGCATGTCGTAGTTCACTACGCGGCTTAGGTTGTCGATATCGATACCACGAGCAGCAACACCCGTCGCGACTAAGTATTTTAGGCGACCTTTCTTAAAGTCAGCCAAGATTTTTTCACGAATCGCTTGGCTACGTCCACTGTGGAAAGCTTCCGCTTGAATACCACGTTTCTCAAGTTGAGCAACCAACTTAGCCGCGCCGTGCTTGGTTTCGATAAAGATAAGCGCTTGGTCCCAGTTACCTTCGGTAATCATGTGGCTCAATAGTGCTGACTTACGGTCTTTATCTACCGTTACCAACCATTGCTCAATGTTCGCTTTAGACGCATCAGTCTTGGCAATCGAAATCTCTTCCGCTTCACTGATTGCACTTTTCGCTAGTGCACGCACTGGCGTTGAAAGCGTTGCCGAGAACAGCAGGTTTTGGATGTCTTGTGGTAGACGCGCGATGATCTTGTTGATGTCTTCAATGAAACCCATGTCTAGCATGCGGTCAGCTTCATCTAGAACCAGTACTTCCACTTCATCAAAGTGAACGGCACGTTGTCCGTACATGTCGATCAAACGACCTGGTGTTGCCACAAGAATATCCACGCCTTCAATAAGACGATCTTTCTGGTGTTGGTAAGACACGCCACCGTACATCGCTAGTGATGTTAGGTTTAGGAACTTCGCGTACTTAGTGATGTTCTGTTCAACCTGAACTGCCAGCTCACGCGTTGGTGTCAGGATAACTGCGCGGATACGTTTTTTACGCTGCGTTTCACCTTTGCTTAGCATTTCTAAGATAGGGAGAACAAAGCTCGCAGTTTTACCTGTACCTGTTTGTGCTGCAGCAATAAGGTTCTTACCAGAAAGAACAATCGGAATTGCTTTTTCTTGAATAGAGGTTGGCTTTTCATAGCCTTGTTTTGCAACGGCTTTAACAATAGGTGAGCTTAATCCAAGCTTGGAAAATGGCATAAGTTTCTCGGTATGATTTGGCTAAATAGCGATGGAAAGGTTTAACAATCTTATACAAGGATAAGATTAATGGCGGCATTCTACCATGTTGCTTGCTCACCGCTAGTCACATGCACATAAAAAAATCCAGTGTCGACAAGGCACTGGATTTTTAGTTGTGCGCCGAGCATGGCGTTGATCTAGGAGGTGAAAGTCCTCTACGGGCTCAGTCGAGCGAGAACCGTTAGCCTATGCAAGGGTGTTCACCGTGAGGTGAAATCTGAAGGAAGCAAATGGCAAAACTTGGTTGTGACGAACAGAAATCTGATAGTAGGTCATTACAACTTGGGCAACCTAGCAATAGATAGAATAGCCCGATGCCTCGACGGGAAGTGTGTAGTGATAAATCAGGCACGGCCAAGGGAAAGAGCAACGTCTTACCTCGGGAGATCTTATTACTTGTCTCGATAGAGACTAATACAGCAGCGATGCGGTATGACGAGCAATAAGAAGTCAGCAGAAGGCATAGTACCTTAAGGAAGTACAACTTAAGGGAAGGCCCGAACTGAATATATCAAGAAGCAGTCACTAGACACTCAATCATGTGGGGTCATAGCAAGATGAAAACCATCTCTACGTCCCAATGGGCGATACAGCAAGTAAAGCTCATGGTGATGAAGAATGACAAGCATGATTGGCGTAAACAGGAGGACGAGTCTTGGTGATCTCAACGTCGTTGATGGAGCAAATCTGCTCTTCAACCAACTTGAATCAAGCTCTACGAAGAGTGAAGAAGAACAAAGGATGTGCAGGTGTCGACAAACTCGACATAGATGCGACTATCTCAACACTTCGACAGGCTTCAAATGGGCAAGCGCTTCGCCAGAGTCTTCTGGAAGGAAGCTACAAACCTCAACCGGTACTTGGTGTAGAAATCCCTAAACCTAGTGGTGGCGTAAGGCAACTAGGTATCCCAACCGTGCTTGATAGAGTTGTCCAACAGGCAATGACCTCAGTACTGTCAGATATCTATGACCCCAAGTTCTCCAATAGCAGTTACGGATTTAGACCAAACCGCAGTGCGCACCAGGCATTAACGGCAGCCAGTCATTACATCCGAGAAGGTCGAGGTTATGTTGTAGATATCGACCTAGCGAAATACTTCGACACAGTGAATCACGATAGACTGATGTACAGACTGTCACAGGACATCAGTGATAAACGAGTGTTGAAGCTCATCAGGTCATATCTACAGGCAGGCATAATGCGAAACGGGATGGTTGAACAGAGACAAAGAGGGACACCACAGGGTGGACCATTATCCCCGTTGCTATCCAATATCGTATTAGATGAACTGGATAAAGAGTTAGAGCGCAGAGGGCATAAGTTCTGTCGATATGCAGACGACTGCCAAATCTACGTTCATAGTGAAGAAGCCGCTTATCGAGTTAAAGAGTCGATAACGGAGTTCTTGGAGCAAAAGCTGAAGCTCACGGTAAATCGAGAGAAAAGTGGTGCGACAAGAGTGACAGAGCGGACTTACTTAAGCCACCGCTTCGGGATAGATGGAACAATCCATCTATCGAAGGCAGCACAAACTCAAATGAAGAAGCGAGTGCGGCAGATAACGAAGCGAAACCGAGGGCGAGAGTTGCAAGCAGTCATAGCGGAATTAACTCAATACCTAAGAGGTTGGCAACACTACTTCAAACTCGCCATACGGAAAAGCAGCTTGCAGCGCTTAGACGAATGGATACGGCGACGGCTACGATGTTACCGCTTAAAACAACGCAAACGCAGATACGGCATAGCGACATGGTTACAACAACAAGGTGTAACGGAGCGCAATGCGTGGAAGGTAGCGATGTCAGATAAAGGGTGGTGGCACTTGGCCTTAACGCCGCAGTTAAATCACGCCATGCCAATAAAATGGTTCGAGGAGTTGGGCCTGTACTCATTGCGAGATGGGTATGAGTCACTGAAAATATATTCGGAACCGCCGTATGCGACCCACGCTTGTACGGTGGTGTGAGAGGACGGAGGCCGTGAGGCCTCCTCCTACTCGATTTGGTTGATCGCGATCTAGCTTTGCTTTATCGAAAGCGCTTAAGCGATCTCAATCTTCTCAGCTTGGTTCTGCTCTACCATTGATAGTGCTAGCGCTTCTGCGGCCTTAATGCCGTCGATACCAGCAGACAGGATACCGCCTGCGTAGCCTGCACCTTCACCAGCCGGGAAGAAGCCCTTAAGGTTGATGCTTTGGAAGTCTTTGCCACGTTTGATGCATACAGGAGAAGACGTACGTGTCTCAACACCGGTAAGTAGGCCGTCTGGCGTAGAGAAACCTTTGATCTTCTTCTCGAATGCTGGGATTGCTTCACGAATCGCTTCGATAGCAAAATCAGGCAGCGCTTTTGAAATATCAGTCAGGTGGATACCCGGCGTGAATGACGGTTGTACTTCACCGATTGCACTTGGATCGCGACCTTTCAAGAAGTCACCGATTTTTTGAGCTGGTGCATCGTAGTTTTCACCACCAAGAACATAAGCGCCGCTTTCTAGTTCACGTTGTAAACGGATACCAGCCAGTGCGTCACCTGGGTAATCACGCTCTGGGTCGATACCTACAACGATCGCGCTGTTTGCGTTACGTTCTGCACGAGAGTATTGGCTCATGCCGTTCGTTACTACGCGGCCTTCTTCAGACGTTGCAGCAACCACAGTACCACCTGGGCACATACAGAAGCTGTATACAGTGCGGCCATTCTTACAGTGGTGAACGAGTTTGTAGTCCGCAGCACCTAGGATTGGGTTGCCTGCGTTCTTACCGAAACGAGCTTCATCGATCATCGATTGCTTGTGTTCGATACGGAAACCAACAGAGAAAGGCTTCGCTTCCATGTAAACGCCACGATCGTACAGCATTTCAAACGTGTCACGAGCACTGTGGCCAACAGCCAATACCACGTGACGAGATTTGATCTCTTCACCGTTAGAAAGCGTTAGGCCAGTGATTTGACCATCTTCCATATGAACGTCGTCAACACGAGTGCTGAAACGGATTTCGCCACCAAGTTCAATGATAGAAGCGCGCATCTTTTCGATCATGGTAACCAGTTTAAAGGTACCGATGTGCGGCTTACTTACGTATAGAATTTCTTCTGGTGCACCCGCAGCAACGAACTCTTCAATTACTTTACGGCCGTAGTGCTTTGGATCTTTAACTTGGCTGTACAGCTTACCGTCAGAGAAAGTACCTGCGCCGCCTTCACCAAACTGTACGTTTGATTCTGTGTTCAGCGTACGCTTACGCCAGAAACCAAAGGTATCTTTCGTACGCTCACGAACTTCTTTACCACGCTCAACGATGATTGGGTTGAAACCCATTTGAGCAAGCACTAGGCCAGCGAATAGACCACATGGGCCAAAACCGATAACCACAGGGCGCTCAGTTTGGTTCTCAACCGCTTTAGCAACAAACTTGTACTCCATATCAGGAGTCACTTTTACGTGCGGGTCGCTAATGAATTGTTCTAACAACTCAGCTTCGTTTTCAACGAGAACGTCAAGCGTGTAGATAAGTAAGATCTTTGATTTCTTACGAGCATCGTAGCCACGTTTAAAGATATTAAAAGAGAGTACCTGATCAGAGTTAATACCAAGTTTCGCTTCAATAGCGTCTTGAATAGCAGACTCTTCATGGTCTAGTGGGAGTTTAATTTCGGTTAAACGTATCATTTCGATGTCTCGTTTTTATAGGTGTCTTAGCTAGATCGTTTCTTAATACAGAGTTTGATGGAAACGCTGATGTTCAAAGAAGCGATAAGCTCACAATGGCGCGCATTTTACGAGAAATTGATTTATCTGTCATACTAATTTGGAAACATGGAGCAAATAGACACGATATTAGAGCCGTATGATGTTGAATTTTGCTTTGGGATGAGTATTATCCCCATTCTTCAATTTTGACTAACTTATAGAGCAGAGCATCATGGCATTTGTCGTAGGCGATAATTGTATTCAATGTAAATACACAGACTGTGTGGCAGTGTGCCCCGCAGATGCGTTCCATGAAGGCCCAAATTTCATGGTAATCAACCCAATCGAATGTATTGATTGTGGTTTATGTGTACCTGAATGTGATGCTCAAGCGATCTTCCAAGAAGATGAGCTACCAGAAGATCAAAAAATCTTTATCGAAGTGAACGCAGAGCTTGCCGAAATCTGGCCGGTACAAACGGAAGTAAAAGCACCAATGGATGACGCTGAGAAGTGGAATGGTGTCGCTGATAAGTTGGCAATGCTAGAAAAGTAATTGTTGAAAAGAACTTAGATAAAAAGGCGTACTGATTTAATCAATACGCCTTTTTTAATATTTGAACATTGTCGACTGGATCGTTAGCTTATGAGACCTAGCTGTGCTGACGACGCATGTTGTCGAGAATGATGCCAGTCGCCATTGCAACGTTCAAAGACTCTGCGCCACCGAATGCTGGAATCGTAATCTTATCTGTCACGTATTTAGCGGCGTGTTCACGAATACCGTGAGACTCGCTGCCCATCAGCAAAATGCCATTTGCAGTGAAGTCAGTCTTATGAACACTTTCGCCTTCCAAAAATGCACCGTAAACCGGTAGATTCGCTTGCTCTAAGTAAGCTGGTAAGTCAGTTTGACTTACGTGTACTCGGCCAAAGCTGCCCATAGTCGCGCTGATCGTTTTAGGGTTGTATGGGTCTGCGCAATCACTGCTCGCAACGATATGCTTGATGCCATACCAGTCTGCTACGCGAATAATCGTACCTAGGTTGCCAGGGTCTGAAACGCCATCAAGTGCAATCATCAGTCCTGTCGCTTCTGGTAGTTCAAACGTTGGGATCTCAACAACCGCAATCGCTGCATTGTTACTTACCAAAGTGCTCGCTTTGGTTAGGTCATCCAGTGAGGCTTCAACACAATCAAACTCAATCAGTGATGCGTGATTTTCAGATAAGAAATCAGCGGTAGCAAAGACGTTCTTCACGACTAAGTCACTATTGAACAGCTCAAGAACGTTCTTTTCACCTTGAACTAGAAACAGGCCGTGGGCTTTACGTTGTTTCTTTTGGCCCAAAGCACGAAGGAGTTTTAATTGGTTTTTTGAAATCATGTTTTTATCCTAGATATAAGCCCGCGCATTATAGAGCAAAGGTTAGCGAACCAAAAGCGTGATGACTCAATGCTATCCATATAAAAAGCAAAAGCGACCCACTTAAAAAAGAAAAGCGCACTAAATAGCGCGCTCTTATAGGATTTACTAAAGCTGAACAGAGCTGGTAAAGCTCAACCAAAGATCAATACGGCACAGGATAGCGCTTAAAGACGGTATTGATATCAGTCAGGATCTCTTCTGACAGCGGTTTGCTGAATGCGGCTACGTTCTCTTTTAGCTGCTCCATAGTAGTTGCACCAATGATGGTGGAAGTCACCCCATCAACTTGATTACACCAAGCCAATGCCAGCTGGCTCGGAGTGAACCCGTGAGCATTCGCCACTTCAACATAGCCTTTAACCGCTTCGTTGGCAGATTCTGTGTCACGGAAAATGCCTTTGCGCTGCATGTAAGTCCAACGACTGCCTTCTGGTCTTGCGCCATCGATGTACTTTCCACTCAACATGCCTGCAGCCAAAGGCGACCATGGCAGGTAAGCGACATCTTCATGAACACAGTTCTCAATCAGATATGGCCAGTCTTTTGCGTGCAGTAAGCTAAATTCATTCTGAATAGAGACCATGCGTGGCAAATCGTGCATCTCACTCAGCTTGAGGTAAGTGTTAATGCCCCAAGTAGAATCATCTGAAAGCCCGACATGGCGAATTTTCCCCGCCTTAATGCAGCTTGCCAGTGCTTGTAGGATTTCCAACATCTCAGCTTCATGCTGCTTTCGGTCAATATCACTGAATCGAATGTGATTCGGGAAATGCTTACCAAAGTGAGGCGTTGTACGATTTGGCCAATGAAGTTGGTAAAGGTCGATATAGTCTGTTTGTAGGCGTTTTAATGATGCGTCAACGGCTGCGATCACCGCTTCACCCGTTATCGGGCCGCCATCTCGAACCCAAGGAAGCCCTGGCCCGGCAATTTTGCTCGCAATGATCAACTCTTGTCGACGCTGTGGGTTACGCGATAACCAGTTACCAATGATCGCTTCTGTTTTTCCGTAGGTATCTGGAGAAGGTGGAACCGCGTACATCTCTGCAGTATCGATAAAGTTAATACCTTGGCTTAATGCGTATTCGATCTGTTGGTCGGCTTGCTGCTGCGTATTTTGTAGCCCCCAAGTCATGCTGCCAAGACAGATACGGGAAACGGGAATTTGACTACTTCCTAGCTTTGAATATTCCATTGAATTCGGGGTTCCTGTGGTTAGGTTCTCTGGTACTCGCATTATAGTTTTGAAAAGAGGGCGAGTGAGGAATGAAAACGAATATGAATTATTAGCACAAAATGACACGACAAGGTATGGCATCGGGGAGTTTAGTGAGTCATTTCTCAGCGCTGCAAGCTAGTGTGTGCAATGCGTGAAAATACATTCGCGAGAAACTATGAGCCAATTGGTGATCGAGAAGTGAAGAACAACAAGCAATGAGCGAAGGTTTAATGTTCAGCTTGTTTGGGAGTGGGGGAGAGGAGAACAGATCAAAAATAAAAAAAGCTCTACCGGATAGAGCGTAGAGCTTTTTTATAGGGGTCTTAATAGTGCTAGGTATTCATTGAGTTACGAGGTCGCGTTTGTGTCTAATCCACCCTGGATCTGCGCCTGTCTTAGAGCTTCCTGCCTTTGAACTTCTTTCTCAGTTAATACTGGTCGAAGCGTTTCCTCAGAGGCTTGAGGAGAGAAAATGAAATATTTATTAATCGTCATAACTGTGTCTCCGTGTAACGTATGACAGATTCTGCATCAAGGATAAATTGTGATCATCATCCACTTTGTACTTTTGTTAGGCTGAGAGCGGAGGGCGTAGAATGCGTACAAAGCGATCTCTTATCATCCGTATGCAATGTTGAACTGACGAAACCCTCTGTTTTCAAGTATAGGAAGCGCATCTAATTTCGCACAATAATGATTTAGAGCAATTACATACATGGTCAGGGGCGTAAGATGAAAACCCTCGCTACTGACTCTGTGCTCGTATTTATTTAACGATGTATCACTTATCGACATAATAATTAAGTCAGTAAATCAATTACTTAATCCATGGTGAGATGAATTATGGAAAAGCTTGTAGAACGTTTTCTGAATTACGTTACTTTTGATACCAAATCCGATCCTTCTAATCAGCAATGCCCAAGTTCACCGGGTCAAATTACCTTTGCTGAAGCCTTAAAGTTAGAATTGGTGGCATTAGACTTAGTTGATGTGTCTTTAGATGACAATGGATACTTGATGGCGAAACTGCCGTCGAATGTCGATTACGATGTGCCTGCGATTGGCTTTGTGGCGCACATGGATACCGCTCCTGACGCATCAGGCGCCAACGTGAAACCACAAGTGATTAAAGATTACCGAGGTGGAACGATTGAATTAGGGGAAAGTGGCGAGAGTTTGAACCCAAGCCAGTATCCAGATCTTGATTCTTTACATGGTCACGACCTGATTACGACTGACGGCACAACTCTGCTTGGTGCCGACAACAAAGCGGGCATCGCTGAAATCATCAGTGCAATTGCTTACCTGAAAGCGAATCCAGACATCAAACACGGCGACATCTGCATTGGCTTCACGCCGGATGAAGAGATTGGTCGCGGTGCGAACCTGTTTGACGTTGAAAAATTTGGCGCCGAGTGGGCGTACACCATCGATGGTGGCCCAGTAGGGGAGTTGGAATTTGAGAACTTCAATGCCACGAGCGCCGATGTTATCTGTCATGGCGTGAACGTTCACCCGGGCACCGCAAAAGATAAAATGGTGAACTCGATGAACATTGCAGCGCAATTCCAATTGATGATGCCTGCGCAAGAAACACCAGAGTGCACAGAAGGTTATGAAGGCTTCTACCACCTGAAATCGGCGGAAATGGGTGTGGCTCGCTCTGAACTGGGATACATCATCCGTGATTTTGAACGTGAGGGTGTAGAAGCGCGTAAAGCATTCATGCAGCAGAAAGTCGATGAGCTGAATGAGCGCCTTGAGAAAGGCCGTGTTGAGCTGGTGCTAACCGATAGCTACTTCAACATGAAAGAGATGGTTGAACCGCATCAACATATTATTGAATTGGCCAAGCAGGCGATGATTGAGTGCAATGTCGAGCCAATGGTTAAACCAATCCGAGGTGGTACAGACGGTGCTCGCTTATCTTTCATGGGGCTACCATGTCCGAATATCTTTACTGGCGGTTACAACTTCCACGGTATTCATGAGTTCATTACCATTCAAGGCATGGAGCAAGCGGTAAAAGTGATTGTTGAACTGTCACAACGTACAGCAACGCATTACCAAAAATAGAACATCAGAGCGTTATATCTCTTTGTATTTTTGAGAGTATTCAATAATACTCTCTTTAAGCATAAGGGAGTACGCGATGAAAAAGTTAGTTTTACTTTGCACCCACTTAGCCGTGGGTGCTGTTGGTTTTGGGCTAGGTGTTTACGCATTGCCTATCTTGATTGAGCCTGATTCTCCTTCCTCAAGTTCTGTTGAAGCGATCAGTGAGCAGGCTATCTACACGGGCGAGTTCACTAAAGATCGACAAGACAGTGACTTCTTGCACTGGGGAGAAGGCATCGTCTCAGTATCCGAAAGTGCGATCGCTTTTGAAGGTGAATTGGCGCCGGGACCTGATTACAAGGTTTATCTCTCGCCTAAGTTCATTGAAACCGAGCACGCTTTCAATGACAGCAAGAACGAGTTATTGAGAGTCGGAGATGTGAAAACATTCGACCGCTTTATGGTTGAGCTTCCCGAAGGTACTGATCTTAATCGATTTAATACGGTTGTGATTTGGTGTGAAACTTTTGGCCAATTTATTACTTCTGCCAAGATAAAATGATAGCCTTACCAATAGCTGATTTAGGCACGTAAAAAAGCGCTCTATTTTTGAGCGCTTTTTCATAGCGAAGTCTCCGCTAATCGTTGTAAAGCTCGTCGTTGTAATGCTAAGGAATAAGTAATGGAAAAAGTGTGGCAAGTAATTGATTTTCTACTCGCTCATAAGTTTATTTTTAGTGCGTTGATTATCACTATTATTTTAATCATTCGCCGAATCACCTTATCTCAAATAAGAGGTGATGTTGCTTTCCTTAGTGAAGACCAACGTAACTGGATGTCACGAACCAAAAACGGCACATTCGCGATTATTGTTGTGACGTTATTTGTGCTGTGGAAATCCGAAATCAGCGAGTTTGCGCTATCTGTCACGGCCATTGCTGTTGCGATAGTAGTGGCTTCAAAAGAGATCATTTTGTGTTTCACCGGTTCTATTCAGCGTGCGAGTTCTCGTTCATTTAGAATCGGCGACTGGATCGAAGTGGGTAAAATCAGCGGTGAAGTGATTGAGCACAATCTGATGGCGACCGTGATTCAAGAAATCGATTTGTATCATGGGCAATATCACTTCACTGGCAAGACAGCCACGCTGCCTAATAGCATGTTCTTCACTTATCCGGTTAAGAACCTCAACTTCATGAAGCGTTATGTTTATCATAACTTTTTTGTGACGGTGAAAGACTTTGTAAACCTATACCCTATGCTGTCGGGTCTTATTGTGAAAATTGAAGAGCATTGCGAAGAGTTTATCGATGTTGCTCGCCGTTACAACGGTGTGATCGAAAAGCACGCTGGTGTTGACCTTCCGGGTTCTGAGCCTCACATCCATATCACAAGCAGTTCGACAGGTGAGCAAGAAGTGCACTTTATGATCTTCTGTCCGACCGAAAAAGCGATTCATTTAGAGCAAGATATTCGTAAAGACTTTATGGAAGCGTACGCGGAAGCATTCCCAACGAGCGCTTAGTTTGCTCATCAGTTTACAGTGACCAAGCTATAGTCTCTAAACTATAGCGACCAAACTATAAGCCCAAACATAAGAAAGCCGAGAGCGATACTATCGACTCTCGGCTTTTTTGTTCTTGCTATTTGTTAGCTTAATCTAGGTCAGCGAGTGGTAACCAATCCACTTGTACACCAGCTTGCTCAAACATATCTTGGCTAACTTTAATCTTGTCGCCCCAGCGAGAAAGGAAATCCTCACTTTGCTCTGGGCAATGTACTGCTGAAATACCTGTTTGGATGATTTTTGCTGCACAGTTTGGACAAGGGAAATGCGTCACCCAGATCTCACAACTGTCCAAATCACGCTTGGCGAATAAGATCGCATTTTCTTCAGCGTGAAGTGTCTTGAGGTACTTCATCTCTCTGTCATCAGTATCCGCACTATCAGACACGCCATGTGGGTAGCCATTAAAACCAACAGAAACAATGCGGTTGTGCTTAGTGATTACGGCGCCGACTTGAGTTGAAGGATCTTTACTCCAAGAACCGACCAATTCCGCCATTTGATAGAAACGTTTAGCCCATTTTGAAATCATGAGAATTCCTTAACAATTAAATGTGAATGCTTATCTGTCTGACAATACATTATGTTAGACAATATCCATAGAGAACAAAAGCTGAGAGATTGATTTACTTAGGAATTGTAGCGTGTTTGTAATCACTTTATAAGCACTTGGTTTCAATTAACATATTGATACACTTTGGCCAGTTATAATTGATATTCCTCGGACATTTGAAGCAATTGTGTTACGTAACTTTTATGCTGTTCAATTTCTCATAAGTGACGGTATAACCATGCGTAAAAAGTTAATCCTTACGGCTCTTGCAAGCTCTCTTATTCTTGCTGGATGTGGGCAAGATGCTCAGAATGCCAAGCAAGCGCCTTTACCTCTCGTAGCTGTACAGGATGTTAGCGTCGTTTCTCACCAACAAAGTAAGTCGTACATCGGTCGTATTGAAGCCGTTGAAGACACGGCAATTACTGCACAAGTTTCTGGCTACCTGCAAAGCCGCCATTTCAAAGAAGGCCAAATGGTCGAAAAGGGCCAGCTGCTATATTCCATTGAGCCATCTTCGTTTGAAGCTGAAGTTGCAAGCGCAAAAGCGTCTGTTGCTCAAGCAAACGCGAACCTTAAGAAAGCCGAGCTTGATTTTAACCGTGGTAAAAACCTACTTCCGAAAGGCAGTATTTCTCAATCAGAATTCGATGCATTAACGGCAAACTTATTAGGCTCTCAAGCACAGCTTGAAGCAAGCCAAGCACAGCTTAATGCTGCGAATGTTCAGCTTTCTCATACCAAAATCATCGCGCCTTTCTCTGGCCGTATTAGCGATACCAAAGTGAGCACGGGTGATCTGGTTTCGCCGTCTTCAGGTGTACTGACGACTTTGGTTAGCCTAGACCCAATCCACGCATCGTTCAGCATCAGTGAGCGAGAGCGTATTGAGCTGGGTATGGACCGCATCGAAGGCGATGGCAGCAGCGACTCTGCAGGTGTTGAAGTTCAGATCATGCTTGAGAACGGTGAAGCGTTTGAACACCTAGGTCAGCTCGATTTTTTGGGTAACCGTATCAATCTCAATACCGGTACGATCGCGATGCGCGCAATCGCTGATAATCCGAATCAACGATTACTTCCTGGTCAACACGTTCGTGTGGATCTACGTGAAAAGCAATCTATTGATGTTGTGACTATCCCACGCCGAGCAGTACAAACCGACCTAGAAGGCGACTTTGTGATGGTACTGGTTGAAGGTAAAGCGGCACCAGTTGCTGAGCGCAGAAACATCGAGATGGGTCGTCAGGTTGAAGGTGGTGTAATTGTTCATTCTGGATTAGAGAAGAACGACTCAGTCATCACTCAAGGCTTACAGCGTGTCCGTAATGGTATGTCCGTTCGCATTCAACCTTCTGCTGAACAAGCTGAGTAAGGGGGCTATTTATGTTGAGTCGTTTCTTTATTCAAAGGCCTAAGTTTGCCCTTGTTATATCCATCATATTAACGCTGGCGGGTGCGATTTCTCTCGCTATCTTGCCGGTGGCTGAATATCCAAAAATTAGCCCACCGTCGGTCAGTGTGTCTGCATTCTATACGGGCGCAAGTGCTGAAGTGGTGGAGCAGGCGATAGCCGACCCCATAGAAACGTCGGTTAACGGCGTAGAAGATATGATCTACATGTCCTCTAAAAGTGCTAACGATGGTTCATACAACCTTAACGTGACCTTTGATGTCGGTACTGATGCTGATATGGCTCAGGTCAACGTGCAGAACCGTGTTGCTCAGATCGAATCGAAACTTCCACAAGAAGTAAGAATGGTGGGTGTAACGGTCAAGAAGCGTTCTCCTGACTTGCTGATGGTATTGAACTTCTACTCGCCGAACGGAGAGTATGACGATCAATTCTTGATCAACTACGTGAACTTGAACATTAAAGACCAATTGGCCCGTGTAAAGGGTATCAGTGAAGTTAACGTATTGGGTGGTGGCGAATACGCGATGCGTGTTTGGTTAGACCCTGAGAAAATGGCTAACCTCAATATAACCACCTCTGATGTGAATCGCGCCTTGGCTGAACAGAACGTTCAGGTAGCGGCTGGTCGTATTGGTGCTGCACCTTACAACAACGCACAAGAAGTGCAGTTCAACTTGGTAACCAAAGGCCGACTAGAAACGGCTGATGAGTTTGAAAATGTTGTACTTCGTGCAAACCAAGATGGTTCAACGGTTTATTTAAAAGACGTTTCACGCGTTGAGCTTGGTAAAAAGTTCTACGATGGCAATGGTAAATACCGTGGTCAAGACGCTTCAATCGTAACGTTGTCACTTCAATCAGACGCTAACGCGCTGGAAAGTGGTAAAGCGGTGATGGCGATGCTGGATAATTTAGGCAAAAATTTCCCTGAAGGCGTTGCTTATGAGGCGAGTTATGACACGACACTCTTCGTTGCAGAGTCGATCAAAGGCGTAGTAAAAACGCTAATTGAAGCGATCTTACTGGTTATCGCGGTAACGTATCTGTTCTTAGGTAGTGCGCGTGCGACTTTGATTCCGGTGGTTGCGATTCCTGTATCTTTGATTGGTACTTTTGCGGTCATGCAGATGACAGGCTTTACCATCAACACGGTGACTCTATTTGGTTTGATATTGGCGATTGGTATCGTAGTAGATGATGCGATCTTGGTTATTGAAAACGTTGATACCACGATGGCCAAAGACCCAACGATCTCACCGCGTAAAGCAACGCTTATCGCAATGAAGGAAGTAACGGGTCCGATTGTTACTTCTACGTTGGTACTGTTAGCGGTATTCATTCCAGTAGCTATGCTGCCAGGTATTACCGGTATCATGTATCGTCAGTTTGCTCTAACTATCTGTATCGCTGTTGTTATCTCTTCTATTAATGCTCTAACACTGTCACCTGCATTGTGTTCATTAGTTCTTAAGCAGGGCGGTGGTAATACGGCTCGTTGGTACCAAGCGTTTAACCGTGGTCTTGAATCAGTAACCAACAAATACGGTCAAATTGCAGGCTTCCTTGTGAAAAAGGGTGTTCTGCTGTTTACCTTCTTCGTTGTGGCGCTAGCAGCGGTAACTTACTTCGCGAAAACCACGTCTACGGCGTTCGTACCTCAAGAAGATAAGGGTATTTTACTGGTTAACGTTCAACTTCCGGATGCGGCTTCACTGTCTCGTACCGAGGATGTGACGAAGCAGTTGCTAGAGATGGTTGAACAAGAGCCTGGCGTTGACGGTGTAACACTGGTTAACGGCTATGCATTCATGACAGGCGCTTCTGCTTCGAATGGTGCGTCGATGTTCATCAAGCTCCACGATTGGGACATGCGTAATGCACTGGATGGTCAACACTCTGCTCAGGCTATCTCACAGCGTATTAATGGTCGTGCTGCGACTGAACTTCCTCAAGCTGTCGTGTTTGCGATGGGGCCTCCTGCAGTTCCGGGCATGGGGGCCGCGTCTGGTTTCGAGTTTGTACTTGAAGATACGCTAGGCCGAAGCCGTACTGATCTTGCTATGGTGATGAATGACGTGATAGCTGAGGCGAGCAAACAGCCTGAGATTTCACACACATTCAGTACTTTCCGTGCGAACGTACCTCACTACTATGTCGATATTGACCGTGAGAAAGCGCAGCAATTAGGTATTCCGTTGTCGGAAATTTTCCAAACACTACAAGGTAACCTTGGTTCGTTGTACGTGAACGACTTCACCATGTTTGGTAAGAACTTCCGCGTAACCATGCAAGCTGACAGTGAACACCGTAGCAGCATGGACGACCTACAACGATTCCACGTTCGTTCGTCTAATGGCGAGATGATCCCGTTAAGCACATTGGTGACTTACGATCAGATCTTCGAACCAGATGTAGCATGGCGTTACAACATGTACCGCAGTGCCGTGATTCAAGGTCAACCTGCAGAAGGTTACTCAAGTGGTGATGCGATTGCGGCAATGGAACGCGTAGCTGCAGAAGTATTGCCTCAGGGGTATCAGTACGAATGGACAGGCATGGCTTACCAAGAAGTACTAGCAGGTAACCAAGCGATCTTTGCTTTCGCACTGGCTCTGATCTTCATCTACCTGTTTATGGTGGCTCAATACGAGAGTTGGACAATTCCGATTGCGATTATCCTCGTGGTACCTGTCGCAACCTTAGGCTCCTTCTTGGCATTGAATCTAACGGGCACTCCGCTGAACCTTTATGCACAAATAGGTTTGGTTCTCTTGATAGCCTTGGCCGCGAAGAACGCAATCTTGATTGTGGAATTCGCAAAGGTAGAGCGTGAAGAGAAAGACGCACCGATTGAAGATGCAGCGGTGAAGGGCGGTACACTGCGTTTCCGTGCTGTGAACATGACGTCTTGGTCGTTCATCTTAGGTATCTTCCCGCTTATCTTCGCTGCGGGCGCAGGTCACGTGAGTCAGAACTCTCTGGGTATTTCACTGATCGGCGGCCTGTTATGTGTATTACTGGCGGGTACGTTCCTAATCCCTGGCTTCTACGCATTCGTGCAACGTAAGCGTGAGAAAGCACACGGTGGTAATACCAAGCTGGTTCCGCTTGATGACGAATAGAGGATTGAGTGTCTTGTAAGATTCGTCTCTTACAAGACCAACCCTCGGAAAACTAATTCCTTGTAAAAACTAAGGTTTAGCATTGCGCTAAGCCTTTTTTTATTCCACTTATGAATAAAAACGCCTTTTATATAAACAAATGTTTGTCATGTGATAGAGCTAACACTCTAATTTGGGTTTTGTAATAAAATGATGTTTTATTGGTAAGTATATGTTTAATATGATTTTAACAAGGTTCAGCTAACGGTTGTATGCTCGAAAACATTTGCACAATAGTGTGAAGTGTTTCAAAATTACGAAGTTATATTGAAATTTTTTGTGCATTGAGGTTCTTATGAAAGTCATTGATTTATTTAAACACCGAGGCGATAGCATGTCTTCGCAACACTCAGAGTTTATGCAATGGATGTCTCCAGCTCTTAGAGATTACTGGGGCGACTTTCTTAATCGTACGCAAAATAGCCATTTCTTTGCGTGGGTTCGTGATCACCACAAACCTGCTGTCAATGAAGATGCACCAGAGATGCCGGTGGAACAGCCGATCGTACTTAAGCCAGAAGCACAACTTGTGTTTGATGAGCTTAATCAACAGATCGGTGAAGTCATCCATACTGGCGACTGGATCAATGTAAGTCAAGACCGTATTAACCAGTTCGGCCTTGTTACTGAAGATATGCAGTGGATTCACACTGAGCCTGAAAAAGCGGAAACAGACTCTCCGTTCAAAACAACCATCGCACATGGTTTTTTAACTTTATCTCTGCTTCCTCGATTGACTGACAGTGTTGACCCTGACAAGTCTCAATTCCCAACAGCGAAGATGGTCGTAAACATTGGTCTTAACCAAGTACGTTTCCCATACCCTGTTAAATCGGGCAGTAATGTTCGTGCTAAAAGTACGCTAACAAAAGTAACGCCAATTAAGAAAGGCCTAGAGATTGAACGCGAAATTCGCGTCGAAATCGAAGGTATTCGTCGTCCTGGCGCTGTGATCGTTTCAGTGATTCAACTTCACTTCTAAGTGGTTTGTAAAGAAGCGATTTATAAAGATTCAAAAAAAGAGAGAGCATAGTGCTCTCTCTTTTTGTTTACATTAGATAAAACTATCCCACTTATTTAATGCGAGTGTAGCCGTACTCTTCGATAAGTTCTTGCCCTTGCTTTGACTTCACGAACTTGATGAAGTCTTTGCTCTCGTCAGAAACTGAGTCTGTCTTGTGCAGCAACAAGAATGGGCGAGCCAATTCATAGCTGTGGTTAGCAATGTTCTTAGATGTTGGCTCTACGCCTTCAAATGTAATTGCTTTAATCGAACGGTCGATTGAACCAACAGAGATAAAACCAATCGCGTGTGGGTTATGGTTAACAATCGTTTTAACCATGCTGTTGCTGTTTACAACCAAGTTATTTGGGTTGATGTCAGACACTAGACGGTCATTAATGATCTTCGTTAAACCAAGCAAGCTTTCGAAGCTATAGCGTGAGCCAGAAGATGCTTCGCGAGTGACAACTGCGATAGGCTGATCTGCGCCACCCACAGCTTTCCAGTTCGTGATTTTGCCTTTGTAGATATCGAACAGCTGCTCACGTGTAACGTTGCTTACAGCGTTTGAGCGGTTAGTTACTACAGCTAGGCCGTCAAAGGCAATTGGAAATACCTTCAACTTCTCGTCTTGTTCGCGGTCGGTTAAATAACGCGAGCTCATACCGATGTCAGAGACACCTTTATTAACCATGGTAATACCTGCTGTAGAACCAATGCCCTGAACCGCAATATAGTTATCAGGGTGAGTCTTGTTGTACTCCTCAGCTAATACATCCATCACTCGTGATACTGAAGTGGAGCCCGAAATAGTGGTTTCTTGTGCTAAAGCAGCATGAGAAGACAGGGCTAAGGATAAAAGAGAGGCAAGCGCGACTCGTAACATAAACAACTCCTAGTTAATAACATTTGTCGCATATGATAGGTCGGTTATATGACACTTTTGTGAAATTCCATACTCTCGATGTATAGCTGTTCGCTTGATGAGTCGTAGCTTTCTGGGTTTCCGAAAGCAAGATTCGTTTCTGGGAGCAGGGCAGGTATTTTGATTACGCTTGTTCGCTAAAATGTTTGTTGAGTCCTAAGCTAAGTAGAGGAATTCACTACTTAGAAGTTTCTATGAAGTTACAAGGGGTGTTATGTCCGTCATTCATATCGAGCTGAATCGTCTTTTAATTGGGGCCGAGAGGCTCTGTACATCTCGAAATCGAAGTTTACCTGTCGAGCTAGGCAAATCCCTATATGAAGAGTGTGAGGGTGGTGTGCTGTTTTCTCAGGCGCATTATCTACTCGACTCATCTCACAGTGATTATACAAACGAGATCGTCTGCGTGACTTTTGATGAGTCGCTGTCTTGTTGGTTAGTGATGGTGCCGCTTGAAGGGGATGTCGAAACCGACTCTGTGAATTGGGGGCCGTATCCGTACCTTCCTAAATCGAAGGATCTTGATGCTATTTTGGCGGAAATAGAAAAAGACCCTAAATCGTACTTCTGGTCATAGTCACTCTGTTTTCACGTTTGCTGGTGGCCTGCTCGCAAAGCTGAATCAATGAGTATCAAAACTCAACCACTGAATCCCAAAGCCAAATCATCTCATCCCACACCCAAGTGGCTTAATATTGAAGCCACTTGGTTTACACCAGTTCCCAACTAAGACGTCCACATCAATCTATCGCTTTGTTTCTTTAAACTTGCGGCTTTACGCTCTGCAGTTGTGCTTGTGCCACTAGCGATCGGAAGTCTTTTGGTGTTTTTCCGTGATACGTTTTAAAGGCCGTGCTGAAGTGAGCGGCACTTTTAAAGCCTGACTCATACGCGATTTGAGTGATCGACTTATCCGATGTTCTTAGCTGAGTGGCTGCATGAGCAATACGTTTTATCTTTAATAAGTTTGAGAACGACAGATCTTCAGCCGATAAGCGACGTTTAAGCGTAGCCGGTGACATTCCCATGTAACTGGCGAGCGTATCCAAAGAGATATTGTTTTCAATGTTTTGCTCGATGTAATGAATGACTCTTTGGGTCACGGTTAACCTTGAAGCTCGAGCAATAATAGCCAATAGAGCTGGGTACTGTTCCACCATCAAAGACAGCAAACTTAAGCCTAATTGAGTGAGTGCGTAGTCATTCTGAGAAGAAGAGTTGGCCAGTGACATGATGAGATCTTTCAACTGACAGAGCTCAATATCCGTTTGATTGAACTTAATGTACTTGTCTGGGATTCGAGCGGACTCTAAATCGCTGAACTGATTAATGAACTTTTGAAAGATAGCCAAATCAAAATCTAAGCAGGTTGCGCTGAATTCGCCATTTTCAGTGTTAACCGTGATGTCTTTAATCTGACCAGAATTGTAAAGGGTGAAATCTCCCGCTTGCAACGAGGCTTGAGTACCATTGGGCAACACAAAAGAAATGCTGCCTTTCGACACTATAAAGATACCGTTTTTAGAGGCAGGATAACGTTCTCGTCTCCTGGGAATGAAGTTTCTGAACTGAGTAACTGTGATTGATGACATAGTGAGCTTCTTTGACGTTGTAAATTGATTGCTTATTGATTGTTTTTTTTAAGTATTGTTTAAGCATGAGACATTTACAAAAAAGGCGCTAATAATTAGCGCCTTTAGAAGTGAACCTTTGAAGCTTTTGACCTTGATAGCTTTGACCTTGAAAGCCGAAACCTTGAAAGCTGTAGCTGTTAACGCCTTTAAGCTTCGGTTTCGTTTGTCGTTTCAGGCTCGCTAGGCAAGTCCGCAAATACTTGAGTAGGTTTTGCTACTAAGTTACGGTTTTCCTGATTAACTTCAGAGAGAACTACTTCTAAAACGTCTCCCAGTTTGTATACCATTTCTTTATCGATAGATACAGTACCCATATCACCGTTGCACTCTATTCTTTCTTTATTATTAAGAATGAGAGATCCAGGGATAAATGCAGCAGCACCATTTTCAAGTAAACGTACACGCATACCTGCACGGTTAATATCGAAAATCTCAGCTTGGAAACGAGTTTCTTCTGCTGGAGCATTGGCTAGAGTGCGAGCATACAACCAATCGCCAACATTACGCTCAGCCATGCCGTGGTGACGGCGGTGCAGGGCAAGTTCATCACCGATAGTTTCATCTGGTGTTTGAATTGGCGCTTTACCTAAGATGTGTGCTTTAAGCATACGGTGGTTAATCATGTCGCCATATTTACGAATTGGAGAAGTCCAAGTTGCGTAAATATCTAATCCCATCGCGTAGTGCGGTGCAGGCTCATTGCTGATCTCGCTATACGCTTGGAATTTACGAATACGGTTGTCGTAGTAGCTGTTATCTAAAGAACCTAACCAACGACGTAGAGTAGCAAAACCTTCTAGAGAAATGATTTGCTCTTCAGTGAACGGCGTTTCCGCTTGCGGGTTTACCAGTTCAAGAACGTCGGAGATTTTCTCAGCCTTGAAACCAGAATGGCAGTTAAACACACCTTGGTTGAAGCTCTCTTTTAGTACTCGGCCCGCACAGATGTTCGCGCTGATCATTGATTCTTCAACCAGCTTGTTTGCGCTACGACGCATGTCAGCGTGGATAGCGACAACATCGTTATCTTCGCTCAGTTCAAAGCGGTAGTCAGGGCGATCTGGGAACACAACAGCGTTTGCTGAGCGCCATGCTGAACGTGCTTGAGCAAATTGGTGAAGATCAGAAACAATTGCAGCAATCTCTTCTGATGGTTGCCATTTCTCTGATGCACCTGTTTCTAGCCAGTCTGATACGTTGTCGTAAGCAAGACGAGCATGAGATTTGATGTTTGCAGCGAAGAAGTTAATGTCATCACCGATAACGCCATCTTTAGATACCGTTACTGTGCAGCAAAGTGCAGGACGAACTTCGTTCTCGATCAGTGAACATAGGTTGTCAGCAAGATCACGAGGCAACATTGGGATGTTGCGACCAGGAAGGTAGATAGTGAAACCGCGCTCGCGTGCCACTTTATCCATCGCATCATCTGGAGAGATGTAAGCAGTTGGATCAGCAATTGCGATAGTCAGTTCAAAATCACCGTTCTCTTTCTTCTTCGCGTAAAGCGCGTCATCCATATCTTTTGTGCTTTCGCCATCGATAGTCACAAAAGGGACGTGCGTCATGTCTACACGTTCAAGATCGGCGTCATCGTTGATTAGCCAGTTGTCGATGCCTTCAGGCTCACTGTTTGGTAGATCGTTTTGTGCCAGCGTTACCCACCAAGGTGCAATCTTGTCGTCAGCGTCTGTGATTTTCTCAGAGATCTGAGCCAAGAATCCGTTGTCACCTTTTAATGGGTGTTGAACGATATGAGCAACAACCCAGTCACCTTCTTTAAGCGTTTCAGGGTTTAGACCCTTCATTGCTTTCGCTTTAAGTTGCAGTTTTTTGAGCTGCGGGTGATCAGGAACAACGTTCAATCGGCCTTTGAAAAGCTTAACTCGTGCAATAAAGCGAGTAAGACCTTGTTCAACCAATTCCTCAGGCTCTGCTACTTCGCGCTCTTTCTCTGTGCGAATGATGGCAATCACCTTGTCACCGTGCACACATTTCTTCATGTACGGAGGCGGGATAAAGAAGCTTGTTTTGCTATCAACTTCGAGAAAACCAAAACCTTTTTCAGTGGCTTTGATGGTACCTTCCTTTTTAGGGAGGGTTTCTTGGATTTGCTGCTTGAGCTGAGCGAGTAGAGGATTATCTTGAAACATTTTGACTTTTATCTATCGAGGACAATTGAGCACACTATAATCATTGCGAGGCTTGATTACTACTTAAAGGCGAAGTGAGCGTTAATTAATTGCCCTCTTATTTAACTAGGTCAATTTGCTAGGAGATGGGTGCTGTGACGAGATATTCATCAAGTTTTGACGATATGATAACCAGTATTGATGTAAAAGCGAAAAATATGTGATGTATTTCAATTTTTTCTGGATTTTTTTATGCATTTAGGGAATAATCCGCCTCCCTTAGACGTCCCTAATGGCTTGAAGTGTTTTATTACTGCTTCGTAACTCTGAATGGAATCAGTATCTGATTGGATCAGTATTGGAATTGATAGAGCTCCCGGGACCTTTTGTTTACTTATATATAGTGGGATCCCAATGTCCGAATCTGTAATTCAATTTAATGAATTAGCCCTAAACGATAACATTCTTTCAGCTCTTGATAGCATGGGTTTCGTTTCTCCGACTCCAATCCAAGCAGCAGCTATTCCTCTTCTTCTTGAAGGCCGTGACGCACTAGGTAAAGCACAGACTGGTACTGGTAAAACAGCAGCATTCTCTCTGCCTTTACTTAACAAAATCAACCTGAACCAACACAAACCACAAGCAATCATCATGGCTCCTACTCGTGAGCTAGCGATTCAAGTTGCTGCGGAAATCAAAAACCTTGGCCGTGATATCAAAGGTCTTAAAGTTATTGAAATCTACGGTGGTGCTTCAATTGTTGACCAAATGCGTGCTCTAAGCCGCGGTGCTCACATTGTTGTTGGTACTCCAGGTCGTGTTAAAGACTTACTAACTCGTGACCGTCTACACCTAGATGAAGCACACACATTTGTTCTTGATGAAGCAGATGAAATGCTGAAAATGGGCTTCGTAGATGACGTTACTTGGATCCTAGAGCAAGCTCCAGAATCTGCACAACGTGTACTTTTCTCTGCAACTATGCCTCCAATGGTTAAGACTATTGTTGACCGTTACCTACGTAACCCGGCTAAAGTTGACGTTGCTGGTACTAACCACACAGTTGATAAAGTAGCGCAGAACTTCTGGGTTGTTAAAGGCGTAGAAAAAGACGAAGCAATGTCTCGTCTTCTAGAAACTGAAGAAACTGACGCGTCAATCGTATTCGTACGTACTCGTCAAGACACTGAGCGTCTAGCTGATTGGCTATCTGCACGTGGCTTCAAAGCTGCTGCACTGCACGGTGATATTCCTCAGTCTCTACGTGAGCGTACTGTTGATCACATCAAACAAGGTGTTATCGACATCCTAGTTGCAACTGACGTTGTAGCTCGTGGTCTTGATGTTCCACGTATCACTCACGTATTCAACTACGACATCCCATTCGATGTTGAATCTTACATCCACCGTATTGGTCGTACTGGCCGTGCTGGACGTAAAGGTAAAGCGATCCTACTAGTTCGCACTAACCAAATTCGCATGCTTCGCACAATCGAGCGCGTAACTAAGTCTCAAATGGAAGAAATTCAACTTCCTCTACGTGACCAAGTTGCTGCTGCACGTGTTGCTAAGCTTGGCGCTGAACTTGAAACTGAGAAAGAAAGCAAAGCACTAGAAAACTTTGCAGGTCTTATCTCTACTCTTCAAGAGTCTCTAGAAGTTGATGCTGCTACTCTAGCTGCAATGCTTCTTAAGCGTCAGCAAGGTAAGAGCCCACTATTCTACGTTGGCGAAGACCCAATGATCGCTGCTATTGAGCGTGATAAGAACCGTCGCAAAGAGCGTCGTGAAGATCGTGACAACGGCCGTGACGGTGGTGGTCGCAACTTCAATACTCAAGATTGGGATACTTACCAACTACAAGTTGGCCGTGAGCAAGGCGTTCAGGTTAAAGACATCGTTGGCGCACTAGCAAACGAACTTGGCCTAACTAAAGGTTCTATCGGTGCTATCAAGCTAGACCAAGGTTCTACTTACGTTCAACTGCCAAAAGCAATGAACTCTGAAACTGCTGGTAAGCTAAGCAAACTTCGCATTCGTCAAAAAGAAGCTGGCGCTGTAGTTGTTGATTTCAATGACTTCCGTGAGCCTCGTCGTGGCGGCGGCGGTCGTGATGGCAACCGTGGTGGCAACCGTGGCGGTCGTGATGGTGGCGGCTACCGTGGTAACCGTGAAGGCGGCAACCGCGAAGGTGGTAACCGTGAAGGCGGTCGTGGTGGATACCGTGGCAACCGTGATGGTGCTCGCGATGGTAACTCTGCTGGCGGACGTGATGGCGAACGTCGTTTCGACCGTAACCGTGGTGGCGATCACCGTGGTAACTTCCGTGGCGAACGTGGCCATGGTAACGGCAATGGCGGTGGTAACCGTGGTCGTCGTCCAGAGCGCAACGAAGGTTAATCAACCTGTCGCTTAGACGCTTTAGGTCTAGACACTGAATTTAAAAGCCGAGCGTAATGCTCGGCTTTTTTGTGCCTGCTATTTGAACTTAAGCTTTGGTTGGCTCGATATTCGTAGCTAACTTACTTTAATCAAGCTTCGTTCCTGTAACTATGCTTCGTCCATGAAACTAAGCATCGCGCCTAGAACGAATGTTAGTGCCAAAACTTAGCTGTATCGCGTTCTAAGCCTATACCAAAAGAACGTGCTACAAGATGCTGAAACAAAGAGTGAAGGCTATCTAAGCGTCGTTACAGTGCATCTATTCGTAGAGTTGTGCTCGAAGGCAATCAAAATAAGATCAGATCACTATTCTCAACTTCAGTGAGCTTTTTGATGCAAACACTGAGCAATTGAGAAATCGAGCCAAAAGTTATCGGTAATGATAAGCAGACGAAAGGGAAGGGTGGTTGTTTTTCAAGCGGATCACCTGCATTTGTTCGAGTCGCTTTAATTAACTGAATCAAGTTAAAAATAACGTGAGCACTCGTTTGCGTCACCTGTTCATTAATTTTCTTATTCAACTATTTTTTAATTCCGCTCTCGAAATAAATAATTTAATGACCAAGATCAACTTAATTGTGTTCATTTAGTGATTTTTTCAAAACAAAAGTTGAAAGATTCAAAAATTATTGAATAATGGACTTAACTAAAATTGAAGTAAACACTTCATCCAATTCGTACTGAAACAGGATCCATATCCAATGTCTAATTCGTTTGTTCTGGTTATTAACTCGGGTAGTTCATCCCTAAAATTTGCTGTAATCGATTCTGTTTCTGGTGAAGCAGTATTAAGTGGCCTAGGGGAGTGTTTTGGTCTTGAAGATGCTCGTATGAGCTGGAAATTCCAAGGCGAGAAAACTGAAATTGCCATTCAAGGTGAAGATAACCACCACAAAATTGCCATTGGCAAATTGGTTGGCCTGATGGAAGACCTAGGCTTCACGGCTGATATCGTGGCTATCGGTCACCGTATCGTTCACGGCGGTGAGAAGTTCACTCAAACGGTTCGCATTACTGAAGAAGTAACGAACGAAATTGAAAGCCTATCTGACCTAGCTCCACTTCATAACCCAGCAGGTGCTATCGGTATCCGTGCTGCAATTGAAGCTTTCCCTTCTCTACCTCAGTTCGCTGTATTTGATACTGCTTTCCACCAAACAATGCCTCAACGTGCATTCACTGGTGCAATCGCAAAAGAGCTATACACAGACTTCGGCGTACGTCGCTACGGTTTCCACGGCACTAGCCACTACTTCGTTAGCCGTGAAGCTGCGAAGATGGTTAACAAGCCAATCGAAAAATCGAGCTTCATCTCTGTTCACCTAGGTAACGGCGCATCTGTATGTGCTATTAAAGATGGTAACAGTGTTGATACTTCTATGGGCTTCACACCACTTTCAGGCCTAATGATGGGCACACGTTGTGGTGACCTAGACCCAGGCATCATCGAATACCTACTTAAGAAAGGCTGGTCACAAGAGCAAGTATTTAACTCTCTAAACAAGGAGTCTGGCTTCCTTGGCGTGTCTGGTCTTACGAGCGATGCTCGTGGCATCTTAGAAGCAATGGAAGAGGGCCACGAAGGCGCTAAGCTTGCGTTTGAGGTGTTTACTTACCGCGTAGCGAAATACGTTGCTTCTTACCTAGCAACGCTAGATTCTTTAGACGGTATCATCTTCACTGGCGGTATCGGTGAGAACTCTTTACCAATTCGTCGTGAGATCTTAAACAACCTTAAGATTCTAGGTTTCGTTGAAGATGTAGCAGGTAACGAATCTGCTCGCTTTGGTGCTGAAGGGATCATCGCTAAGTCTGAAATGTTAGACGCAGTAGCAATGGTTATCCCAACCAACGAAGAATTCGTGATCGCCCAGCAGTCGGTTGAACTGCTGTAATTTTTTCAAAAACAGATAGTTAAAAGCGAGCTTAGTGCTTAATGCCGTTCACTTAAGAGTGAACGGCATTTTTGTTCTTAGCATACCGTTGTGGTCTGGGTTTAACTCTTCTAGGGAATGTCCTTTCCCTTCGCCCTTCAAGTATTAAGCTTTCAGCCATGTTGTGGAACCCCTTTAGCTGACGAGGTATTGCGCCTGGTGTTGAATAAGGTAAGCCTACAAGTAACGCTGATACATGAGCTAACGTGCCGTTAAAACTCAGTTGATAAGGAAGGTAATTTCCCTTTAAATTGAAGCAGAGCTCGACCATCTGATATCGGATTAAATTGTAAGTAAGCAAGATGCCCCATAACTCCTGCTTGACCAGCTCTGGTAAACGACTTCGCAGCGTAAGACGGTTTCCAAGCATGTATTGTTTTTGCTCTCGGTAGCCCAGCTCTATTTCCCAACGATGCTCATAAAGGCCTGCAATATCTTTTGATGGGTAACGCAGGGAGTCCGTCATGGAGGTTAATACTTGGTAGTCTTTTCCTTTAATTTTACGAGTGACAAGTCGAGCGGTTATCGACTTTGGTAAATCAGGCCATAGCTTTCTAGCTCTTGGATTACTGTGTAATTGAACAAGTTTGTCATTTCGCCCTAAAGATTGAACAATGTCATATTGTGTATTTTTCTTGAGGGGGATAAGCCAATGGCGCTCTGAGCCAGAGTCTTGCCATTTATGTAATAAACCTAAAGAATAGAACCCCTTATCGAACATTGTTACGCTATGGTTTGGTGTTGTTTCTATCAGTTTTTCAGCTAATATCATTTCGTTTGTATTGTAATTATCAAATGCACTGGCCGTAATAATGTGACTGCTTAGTTCCATTTGGCAGACCATTCTCACTTGCGGATATTGCGTCCCTTTTTGTCGAGAAAATGCCTTTTCATTTTGCGGGTTATCGGGCGTTCGCCAAACAACGCCATCGACGCCAAGCAGCGTTAATCCATTCCATTGGGGTAACTTTGCACTGTTTAACCATGACGTAGTCATTCGCTCAAAGACCGCTTTAATTGCGTCTTCACCCAACGTCTTTCGACGTTGAGTTAACGCACTCGGTGCGACAAAAGCTTTACCTGTACGGTCGACAATATCAAGTTGGTTCACTAAATCTTTCATGGATTTACTGTTATAGATAGCCATTCCAACAAGCAGCCACACCATGGATTCTAAAGTTAATTTCCTCTTTCTCATCGTGACAGTATCAGTAAGAGAATAGGCTTCGTCGATGAGTTCAATTGGAAGCAAGTCAGACAAAGTCTCAACGCTGCTAGGTTTCCAATCATTAATTATGTTTAGAGCTTGAGAAACATCCATAAAAAAATCCAAGTGCATTAAATACACTTGGATTTTGACAGCTCTGAAGGATCCTTCAACCGATCGCTTTGGCTTTAACTGATCGGCATTAGAGCTTAGTGCTCGCTTTTTTGATCTTATATGTTGGATAGACCATCGCAAAGCACGCGAATGCCGAGCACTCATCGCTCCCTACATTGACTGCTGCAATTCACTTTTTAGCTCCAAACTAGTGAGGTTAGTGTTGGCTTGTTTATGCCCAGACTTTTCTAAGCGCGATCATTGCTTGCCCATTTCACGTTAAAGTATTTACTCATTCCAGAGTAAGATCGCAGTCGTTCCTTAGGATATGTAATGTGACCAGCCATAGATGCAGGCAACATCAATTTATAGGATCTCATCGCCATTCCAATCCCAGTCAATTTGGGAAATATCACGGGAGACTTTGTATAAATACCATCCGAGCAAAGCGATAATACAAAGGATTATAAAGGTAAAAAGCATATCATCCCCTTAGAGCTTTCATGTGACGTAACTACAGGGCTTACCATGGCAATTGAGTGCCATCGTAGACAAAAAATGAACCTGAATGTTTAAGTTTTAAATTGTCGATGACATTAAGCATGCCTTTAACACTCTCTTCTACTGTTACCTTGCCTTCCTTGCCACCCATATCGGTTTTTACCCAACCTGGATGAATTGCCATGGTCTTCACTCCCGCTTCGGATAATTCACAGGCTAGAGATTTAATTATTTGGTTGAGGGCCGCTTTTGATGCTCGATAGCTGTATCGTCCCCCTGAGCGGTTATCATCAATACTGGCCAGTATTGAGGTCATCCCGATTATGGTTTTATCTTGGCCGGCTAGAATATTATTGAGCAAGGCCTGCGTGATTAACATGGGTGCGATGGTATTGACCTTTAACACCTCTAGCCATCTTTGCTGATCCATATTGCCTAAGTTGTCACATCCTTCACCACTCACCCCAGCATTATGAATAAGTACATCAATAGGTTGCTCTTTAAACACCTCAGTTAAAGCGAGAATATCTGTTTCATGACTAACATCTAGAGCATAAGGGCGAATGGTTGAATACTGTTGTGCTAACAGGGTTAACTCATGCGCTGAATCAATATCGCGACAGCAAGCGATGACCTTGTAATGTCGCTGTGCATATTGCTTTGCAAGCTCTAATCCTAAGCCACGATTAGCTCCAGTAATAAAAACGGTTTTCATTGAGTGCCTCTTATCAGTTTCAATCTTGTCTAATACCAATCAATATAAGTTGCGAAAAGCTGGCCAATGCTGCTGCATTGACCAGCTCTAAGGGTAAGAGTCGTGTTTATTTCATTAATACATTTTTACCATTAACTTTCTGCACGCTTATCAAGACGGCCACTAAAGCGGGTCAAAGCAAGCGCTATCAGTACAACTACTGCACCTACCCAAGGTGTATGCATTAAGCCTGCTTCAGCGACAACCATCCCGCCGCCCCATGAACCAAGTGCAATACCAACGTTAAAGGCGGCAATGTTTAAACCGGAAGCAACATCCACTGCATCTGGTGTATATTTTTCAGCAAGTTTCACTACATATACTTGTAAACCTGGAACATTACCGAATGCAAATGCCCCCCAAACTAAAATCGTGGCTACCGCGGCAATAGGGTTAACGGCGGTAAAATTGAACACGATAAGCACAGCTGCAAGACCAGTAAAAATAATGCTAAGGGCTTTTATTGGGCCCATTTTATCGGCCATTTTTCCGCCCCAAATATTACCAATCGCAACTGAGACTCCATAAACCAACATAATTAAACTAATTGCATTAGCACTAAAGCCAGTTTCTTGCTGCAAAATAGGAGCAAGGAAAGTGAATGCTGTAAAAGTGCCGCCATAACCCAGTGCAGTAATCGCATAAACCAGTAATAATCTAGGTTGAGTTAATACCTTAAGCTGCGATGAAAGCTTAGCTGCAGCAGGTTGTTTTAAGTTATTTGGTACTAAGAAAGCACTACCAATTAATGCGATTAAACCTAATAGCGCAACAACTAAGAAGGTTGATTGCCAGCCAAAGGTTTGACCTATGTATGTCCCAAGCGGCACGCCTGTGACTAACGCCACGGTTAAACCAGTGAACATAATCGCAATGGCGCTGGCGGCTTTTTCTTTTGGTACCAGACCGGTAGCAATGGTTGAACCAATGGAGAAAAATACACCATGGGCTAAACCTGTCAAAATACGAGCGATAATCAGGGTGTTATATCCAGGTGCTTGCCATGCAACTAAGTTACCGACAACAAACAGTGACATGACGGTAATCAATACGTGTTTACGATTCCACTTTCCTGTTAAAGCCGTTAAAACCGGGGCGCCAATGGCAACACCAAGTGCATAAAGGCTAACCAGCAAGCCTGCTGAAGGCAGTGATATATTTAGGTCGGAAGCCATGGTCGGGAGTAGCCCCACGATCACAAACTCCGTTGTTCCAATAGCAAAGGCGCTGAGCGTCAATGCAAGAAGTGCTAAAGGCATAATATTTACTCTCTGTTGTTTGAAAATGACCAGCAATAGCCGATGTATTGGTCGCTATGCCGTCGCGTTGTTAATTGATGGGGGGCATTTTGCATTAAAGATGTTTTGTGAAAAACAGAGGTTTTTACAAATGATATTTGTTATAAATGCAATAAAGCTGATGAGCGATTGGATAAAGTTGAGGGAAATAGCATGCGAACAAAATCTGATGATTTAGCCATTTTACTAGCTGTAGTCGATACCGGAGGTTTTTCAGCGGCAGCAGAGAGCCTAGATATCCAAGTCGCGCGAGTATCCAGAGCGGTCAGTAAAGTGGAGAGTCAACTTGGGGTCACTATTTTAAACCGAACCACTAGACGTATTGAATTAACCGATGAAGGACGCCAGTTCATTGACTCTGTGCGGGTGGGGTTAATGCAATTACAGCAGGCGGAAGAAGATATTATTTCCCGTGGGGAATTGCCCAAAGGCCGTTTACGTGTCGACGCGGCTAGTCCGTTTGTGTTTCATCAACTGGTGCCATTGGTGCAGTCATTTAATCAAGCCTATCCCGATATTGAGCTAGAAATAACCTCCAATGAAGGCATTGTGGATTTACTAGAAAAGAAAACCGATTTAGCAATCCGTATTGGTACGTTGAGCGATTCAACGCTACATGCTCGGTCGCTGGGTCGAAGCCCCTTGTATATTGTGGCTTCACCAGAATATATCTCAAAACGCGGGCTCCCCACTAAAAGCAGCGATCTTGCTCAGCATAATCTCATTGGATTTGTCGCCCCCAAAATTTTGAATGACTGGCCTTTAAAAGGGTTTACCCAACTAGACGCTTTGATGTCATCAAGTAATGGCGAAACCATTCGACAAATTGTTTTGGCAGGAAATGGCATTGCATGTCTATCAGGGTTTATGGTGAATAAAGATATTGCCGAAGGACGTTTAATCTCGCTGTTGGAGAGCGAAAAAATCAGTCATCCACGAAGAGAACAAGTCAACGCTGTGTATTATAAGACTTCTTCTGTGGCCAAGCGGATCTCCGCTTTTATTGATTTTATTAAGCCAAAGCTAACCCTGTAACCCGCTTAAACAAGCTGATTATTGCAATTTCTACAAATATCATTTGCCTTTATTGCTATAAATGATTGGTGACTCATTTGCTAGTATGCCCCTATCAAATGAAGAGGGCTCAACTATGTCACTATCACTATTTAAACCATTCACATTGGGTGGACTCACACTCAAAAACCGCATTGTCATGCCACCGATGACGCGTTCAAGAGCCAGTCAGCCTGGTGATGTCGCAAATGACATGATGGCAACCTATTACGCTCAGCGTGCCAGTGCAGGATTGATTGTGTCTGAAGGTACGCAAATTTCAGCGACGGCAAAAGGCTATGCATGGACCCCAGGTATTTACACACCTGAGCAGATTGCTGGTTGGCGTAAAGTGACAGACGCTGTGCATGCCAAACAAGGCGCTATTTTCGCGCAGCTTTGGCATGTGGGAAGAGTCACTCACCCAGATAACATCGGTGGTGAGCAACCGATTTCTTCCTCCGCATTAAAAGCGGAGAACGTCAAAGTATTCGTTGATAATGGCAGTGATGAACCTGGTTTTGTTGACGTCGTTCAACCTAGAGCAATGACAAAAGCCGATATTCAGCAAGTGATTGAAGATTACCGTCAAGCCGCATTGAATGCCATTGAGGCCGGTTTTGATGGCATTGAATTGCATGCCGCTAATGGTTATTTAATTAACCAATTTATTGATTCAGAGGCGAATGATCGCACTGATGAGTACGGTGGATGTCTTGAAAACCGTCTTCGTTTTCTTGATGAAGTTGTTACTGCAATGGTCGATGCCATTGGCGCTGATCGCGTTGGTGTGCGCTTAGCACCTTTAACAACCCTCAATGGTACTGTTGATGCTAACCCTATTGAGACTTATACCGCTGCCGCAGCGTTACTCAATAAACATCATATCGTGTACCTACATATTGCTGAAGTCGATTGGGATGATGCACCTGATACACCCGTCTCATTCAAACGTGCAATGCGCAATGCTTTTCAAGGCGTGCTGATCTACGCAGGTCGTTATAATGCGGAAAAAGCAAAGCAAGCTATTGATGACGGACTGGCTGATATGATCGGCTTTGGTCGACCTTTTGTGGCGAATCCCGATCTTCCTGAACGTCTACTTCACGGCTACCCATTGGCAGAGCATGATCCAAACACCTTGTTTGGTGGTGGTGAGAAAGGTCTGATTGATTATCCAACGTATAAAGCTTAAGGGGGTAAGTATGTTTAAGGTATTTAAAGGTCACGGACTTGAGACTAGAAACCGTATCGCGATGGCGCCGATGACTCGTTCACGCACGTCTCAACCTGGTGATGTACCAAACGAGATGATGGCAACCTACTACCGTCAGCGTGCCAGTGCTGGACTCATTGTATCAGAGGGCACCCCGATCTCAGCGGCTGCACGAGGTTATTCGATGACTCCGGGCATTTATACCCCAGAGCACATCGAAGGCTGGAAAAAAACCACCCAAGCTGTGCATCAAGAAGGCGGGAAAATATTTACTCAACTTTGGCATGTGGGGCGACGCAGTCATTCTGATATTTCAGGTACTAAGCCGTTAGCCCCATCAGCGATTAAAATCCCAGATCAAGTATTTGGCCCACTAGCTGAAGGTGGCTTTGGGATGATTGAAACTGAAACGCCACGGGAGATGACGCTGCAAGACATTAAGAGCACGATTGCGGATTTTGTACAAGCGGGCAAAAACGCCATTGAAGCTGGTTTTGATGGCGTGGAAATTCATGCTGCGCATGGTTACTTGTTTGATACCTTTTTACGCTTAGAAAGCAACCAAAGAAGTGATCAATATGGTGGCAGCCAAGAGAATCGTATGCGCTTTCTGGTTGATACCTTACAAGCACTTACTGACGAAATTGGTGGGGAAAGAGTTGCGGTTCGTCTGTCTCCTCATATCGGAGAGGGTTTTGCTGGGGATGATGTTGAAATTGTTCCGCTAACGTTAGCATTGCTGGAAAAACTACAACCGATGAATCTTGCGTATGTGCATTTTTCAGAAAACATATCACGCTATGTAGAGGTACCTGAAGAGTTTCGCCAACAAGTTCGTCGAATATACTCAAACCCAATCATGGTTGCTGGAAAGCTGACCAAGCAATCAGCGCAACAGTTACTCGACAAGCAGTATGCTGATTTCGTTGCCTTTGGTACCCCTTTTGTAACGAACCCTGATTTAGTCGCCCGTTTGGCCAATGATAACCCACTGGCCGAGTTTGATGCTGACGCAAGACTCACCTTGTATGGTGGCGGAGCCGAAGGCTACATCGATTATCCTACTTATCAGGCATAGCAAAACTAGGCATCAAGGACTAACCACTCCTTGGTGCCTTCTCCTTTCTTTAAGCAAACGAGAATGCGATGGAACCTTATCGAATTTGGCAATATCAAACAGAGACACACAGTATCATTTTAGGTAACGCTAAAATACCAGCTTTAGATGACAATGAAATCTTATTACAAAACAAAGCGATTGGTATAAACCCTGTCGATTGGAAATTTATTAAAGCCAATCCTCTAAATTGGCCGAATGGTCATGTTCCTGGTGTTGATGGTGCAGGCGTCATCGTACACGTAGGCTCTAAAGTTGACACCAGTCTCATTGGCCGTCGAGTGGCGTATCATGGCTCACTAAATCGCCATGGTAGCTATGCTGAATATACCGTTTTGAATGCTGAGCGGGTGATGACGCTGCCAGAGAGCCTATCGTTTGAACTTGCTGCTGCACTGCCTTGTCCGATGCTTACTGCGTGGCAAGCATTTGAAAAAATTCCATTAACCCGACAAAGAGAAGTGCTTGTCGTTGGTTTTGGCACGGTGAATAATTTGTTATCCCAGTTCCTTCTCGATGCGGGTTATATCGTTGATGTTGTCTCCGCGAGTCTGAGCGAAGAGCGAGCCAAAAGCTTAGGTATTCGCCAAGTTTATCGGGAGCAATCTCAAATCGACATGAAATACTTCGCCATTTTTGATGCGGTGAGTGGGGAAAATGCCGCCCATTTAGTGCCGCTGTTAAGAGCGAATGGACATATTGTCTGCATTCAAGATCGTATTGCTAAACCCATTGACCCTCCATTTACGCGCACTATTTCTTACCACGAAATAGCCCTTGGAGCGTTACATAATTTTGGTGATAAAGATGATTGGCATACATTAATGCAAAATGGTGAAGCGCTGCTTGAGCGTATTGAAAATGGGAGTGTTGAAGTTAGTATTCCTGTCACTTTTAAATTCGAGCAGATGCTTGATGCGTTGAAACACAGTGAAACCACAAAACGAAAAACCGTGATTACATTGAGTTAGACTGCGCAATTTATCCTTTTGCTGGGAGTCACATAGCGCTTACTTCCTACACTTTGCTTGGATAGTTGTTCTAATTGCTGATATTGAGTAAGACTCATCTTTGCAACGTCGTTTAAAATTGTGGTCTAAATAATTTTGACCACACTCTTACTAACAGATGCGATACTAATAGCAATCTAACCAACGAAGAATTCGTGATTGCTCAATAGTCGGTAGAACTACTGTAATTTACTTTAAAAACAGATGGTTAAAAGCGAGCTTAGTGCTCGCTTTTTTTGTGCTCATATGTTGGATAGACCATCGCTAAGTGGCCTTATAGCGAGATAGTCAAAACTCATTCTATTGATTTCGGCAAATCATTTTGTAGCTTCAAACTAGTGATGTTAGGGCTGGCTTGTGATGCCCCAAAAACGCCTAGAATTGAACTTGCAAGGTTTCAGATACAAAAAGTAATAGATGCGACGATCTAGCCCCATCGCCCTCAATGAAATTAAGACTATTGCTTGAATGTAGTGCGCCACTGAATCGGCGATACATGAAAAGCCGATTTGAAGTGCTTTCTGAATACGCTGTCAGAACCAAAACCCGCTTTCTCTGCAACTTGAGGAACAGATAACTTAGTGGTTTCTAGTAGGCGTTGGCTGAGCACCAAGCGTTTATTTTGCAACCATTCACCAAATGTACAGCCATAGGTAGCTTTAAACTGGCGTGTGAAGGTTCTTTTGCTCATCGCACAGCGCTCAGCGACTGCATCTAGTGAGTGAGGCAGATGGACGTTTTGTTCGACATGCTCAATCACAAGGCTGATGCTTGTTTCTGCGAGTGGCTTTACGCTAATCGGTGCAGGTATGTACTGTTGCTGTCCACCAGTTCGAAATGGCGCTGTCACCATCTTACGTGCGAGATCATTCGCAAGTACACTGCCACACAGGCGGCGCACTATGTGGAGACAGCAATCTAGCGAAGCTGCTACCCCTGCTGAGGTAATGATAGTCTCATGTTCAATAAATAGAGGGTTTGGATCAAAATTCACCTTAGGAAATTGCTGCTGAAATTGTTCGGAAAACGCCCAATGGCTTGTGGCACGTTTTCCATCGAGAACGCCAGCACATGCAAGTACATAAGACCCGAGGCAGAGTCCTACTAGTAGCTTACCTTTCCCATGATGCTCTATTAGCGCCTCTATAAGTCGCTCACTTGGCTCTGGCAGGTCATTTGGCCAGCTTGGAACAATCACAATATCCGCCTCTTTAATAGCGCTCAAATCTCTATCGATCACCACACCAAATCCAGAGCTTGTTTCAAACTGCAAGCTGTTTTCGCAACAGATCCTCAAGTCAAACCGAACCGGCTGACCGAAAAAGATATCTTGAAACACCAGACAAGGCACAGAGAGATGAAAAGCACTGATGCCTTCAAAGGCTACCATCGTAATTTTAATTAGCTCGGTTGATTTGTTCACAAGTGTCTCGATTTGCGCGAATGTTGACTTTCAAGACAGTATCACAAGAAACTAGAAAGAAGCATACTAAATCTCATAGAGAACATGGCTTGTTAGTGAGTTTAGAGAGGCATTATGAAGATCCACCACCTACGTAGCGCAACATTTATTATTGAATCTGGCGAAAAATTTATCCTTATTGATCCTA